>NZ_JBJJMO010000018.1:0-60234 GCF_046231935.1 Pseudomonas sp. KCJK9111
TTCCGCCCTTGATTCCAAGCACAGTGGCTATTTTTCGTCCTTGGGATACAAGGGCGGGTACCTTAGCTGTGAGCTGAAAGGAAGCGTTCAGACCTTCCTTGAAGGAAAAGTAGTTGCGCGCACCGTAGCTATAAATCATTAGAACCTCAGCTAAAACCCATAATCCGTCATTTTTGACGGGAAATCATCATAAGGCATGGAAATGCCTTTGGCTAGCTCGTTGGCACCACATGCTCGGGATTTGCCCTATTCTGATTCGCCTGGATAAGGGATAATTTGTCTCGAAATTTTGGGGAGGTATTGGGGGGGAAATGGGGAAGACCTTACCCTCCTTTTTAAATCAATGACTTACACCCTTTATGGCATCAAAGCCTGCGACACCATGAAAAAGGCTCGCACCTGGCTCGACGACCAGGCCATCGCCTACGAATTCCATGACTACAAGACTCAAGGCATCGACCGTGACAGCCTGAACCGCTGGTGCGACGAGCACGGCTGGGAAACCATCCTCAACCGCGCCGGCACCACGTTCCGCAAGCTGGACGACGCCAGCAAAGCCGATCTCGACCAGGCCAAGGCCGTCGAGCTCATGCTGGCCCAGCCTTCGATGATCAAGCGTCCGGTACTCGACCTGGGTATGCGCACGCTGGTGGGCTTCAAGCCCGACCTGTACGCCGCAGCCCTGGCCTGAGTCCCTACCCCATTTAGTACGAGGTAACTACATGTCCAATTCCCTGTTCAGCCTGGCCTTCGGTGTCGGCTCCCAGAACCGCCAGGGCGCCTGGCTGGAAGTGTTCTACGCACAGCCCCTGATCGACCCGAGCCCCGAGTTGGTCGCTGCCATCGCACCGATCCTTGGCTATGAAGGTGGCAACCAGGCCATCACCTTCAGCAACGCCCAGGCCGCGCAACTGGCCGACGCCGTCAGAAGCGTCGATGCCGCTCAAGCCGCCCTGCTCACGCGTCTGGCAGAAAGCCACAAACCGTTGGTAGCCACTCTGCTGGCCGAAGACGCCGCCCTGGCCTCCACGCCCGAGGCGTACCTCAAACTGCACCTGCTGTCCCATCGCCTGGTCAAGCCGCACGGCGTGAGCCTGGCCGGTATCTTCCCCCTGCTGCCAAACGTGGCCTGGACCAACATCGGTGCCGTGGACCTGGCCGAGCTCGCCGAGCTGCAACTCGAAGCGCGCCTGCGTGGTGAGCTGCTGGAAGTGTTCTCGGTGGACAAGTTCCCGAAGATGACCGACTACGTGGTCCCGGCCGGCGTGCGCATCGCCGACACTGCAAGGGTACGCCTGGGCGCCTACATCGGCGAAGGCACCACCATCATGCACGAAGGCTTCGTCAACTTTAACGCCGGCACCGAAGGCCCAGGCATGATCGAAGGGCGTGTTTCGGCCGGCGTCTTCGTCGGCAAGGGCTCGGACCTCGGTGGCGGCTGCTCGACCATGGGAACCCTGTCCGGTGGCGGCAACATCGTCATCAAGGTGGGCGAAGGCTGCCTGATTGGTGCCAACGCCGGTATCGGCATCCCGCTGGGTGACCGCAATACTGTTGAAGCGGGTCTGTACATCACCGCCGGGACCAAGGTGAACCTGCTGGATGAGCACAACGAACTGGTCAAGGTCGTCAAGGCACGCGACCTGGCTGGCCAGGCCGACCTGTTGTTCCGCCGCAATTCGCTCAATGGCGCCGTCGAGTGCAAGACCCACAAGTCAGCCATCGAGCTGAACGAAGCCTTGCACGCACACAACTGAAAACCCCACCGGGTATGAAGTGTTAAGATCGGGTCTGGCGCCTCCACGCCAGACCCGATTTTCATTCCAGGCCCCGCGAATATGTTCCAGCCCTCCCCCTGGCGTGCCGATTTTCCAGCCATCGACGCCCTGCAAAGCCAGCACCAGACCTACCTGGACAGCGCCGCCACCGCCCAGAAACCCCAGGCGCTGCTCGACGCCCTGGGCCATTACTATGGCAGCGGCGCGGCCAATGTCCACCGTGCCCAGCACCTGCCTGGCGCAAGGGCGACCGAGGCCTTCGAAGCCAGCCGCAACAAGGTCGCCCGCTGGTTGAATGTCGGCCAGACCGGGCAGATCGTGTTCACCCACGGCGCCACGGCTGCGCTGAACCTGCTGGCCTATGGCCTGGAGTCTCGTTTCGAGGCCGGCGACGAGATCGCCATCAGCGCCCTTGAACACCATGCCAACTTGCTGCCCTGGCAGCAGCTGGCACACCGGCGCAACCTGCGCCTGGTGATATTGCCGGTCGATACGCGCGGCTTCATCGACCTGGAGCGAGCGCTGCAGATGATCGGGCCACGCACTCGTGTGCTCGCCGTCAGCCAGCTGTCCAACGTGCTGGGCACCTGGCAGCCGCTGCCGGCCCTGCTCGCCCATGCCCGCGCACAGGGTGCTCTGACGGTGGTGGACGGCGCCCAGGGTGTGGTGCATGGGCGTCAGGACATGCAGCAACTGGGGTGCGACTTCTATGTGTTCTCCAGCCACAAGCTGTACGGGCCGGACGGGGTGGGCATACTGTACGGGCGCAATCAGGCGCTGGGCCTGCTGCGCCATTGGCAGTTTGGCGGGGAGATGGTGCAACTGGCCGAGTACCAGCGCGCGAGCTTCAGGCCGGCGCCGTTAGGCCTGGAAGCCGGCACCCCGCCCATCGCCGGGGTGATCGGCCTTGGCGCTACGCTCGATTACCTCGCGGGCCTGGACACGGCGGCGGTGCTGGCTCACGAGGCCGGCTTGCATGCCCGGCTGATCGAGGGCCTCACGCAACGCGAAGGCATTCGCCTGCTAGGCCTGCCGCAGTGCGCGTTGGCCAGCTTTGTCGTGGAAGGCGTGCACAACGCCGATATCGCGCACCTGCTCACCGAGCAGGGCATCGCCGTGCGGGCAGGCCATCACTGTGCGATGCCACTGCTTCAGGGGTTGGGCCTGGACGGGGCGATCCGCGTGTCGCTGGGCCTCTACAATGATCAGGCCGACCTGCAACGTTTCTTCGAGGCGCTGGACCAGGCGCTGGAGCTACTGCGATGACCTTGCCGGCCCAAGCCCATCAGGCACTGGAGGCCTTTGCGCAGAGCAAGGGCTGGGAACAGCGTGCGCGGCTGTTGATGCAGTGGGGGGAGCGGCTGGAACCGCTGGCCGAAGCCGAGAAAACCGAAGCCAATCGCGTGCACGGGTGCGAAAGCCTGGTCTGGCTGGTGGCCCATGCCGTGGACGGCCACTGGCAATTCAAGGCCAGCAGCGATGCACGCCTGCTGCGCGGTCTGCTGGCGCTGCTGCTGGTGAGGGTGCAGGGCTTGAACAGTGAGGCGCTGCTGGCGTTGGACGTACAGGACTGGTTCGGGCAACTGGGCCTTGAGCGCCAGTTGTCGCCCTCACGCAGCAATGGCTTGCATGCCGTGGTGCAGCGCATGGCGGTGCTGGCCTCAGGGAAGTGATGCCAGCACGCACTCACGCTGGCCGGACACGCTCCGAAGGCCGCCTGGCACCTGCTACCAGCTTCTCCACAGCTTTACTGGCGGCCACCATGCCGAAGGTGGCCGTCACCATCATCACCGCGCCAAAGCCGCCGGAGCAGTCCAGCCGCACGCCCTCACCCACAAAACTCTTCTGCAGGCACACGCTGCCATCCCCCTTGGGATAACGCAGCTGTTCACTGGAAAACACACAGGGCACGCCATAGTTACGGCTGACATTGCGCGAAAAGTTGTAGTCGCGGCGCAGGGTCGAGCGGACCCGTGAGGCCAGCGGGTCGTTGAAGGTCTTGTTCAAGTCCGCGATCTGGATCTGGGTCGGATCGATCTGGCCACCTGCACCACCGGTGGTGACGATGCCGATCTTGCGCCGCCGGCACCAGGCTATCAGGGCTGCCTTGGCCATGACGCTGTCGATGCAATCCACCACGTAGTCGAACTGTTCGGTGATGTACTCGGCCATGGTCTCGCGGGTGACGAAATCGGCCACTGCATGCACCTTGCACGCCGGGTTGATGGCCCGCAGGCGCTCGGCCATCACCTCGACCTTGGGCCGGCCCACCTGCCCTTCCAGCGCGTGGGCCTGACGGTTGGTATTGCTCACGCATACATCGTCCAGGTCGAACAAGGTGATCTCACCCACCCCCGAGCGGGCCAGGGCTTCGGCCACCCATGAGCCCACCCCACCAATCCCGACGATGCCCACATGGGCCTGCTGCAGGCGCTGCAAACCCTGGTCGCCATACAGGCGTGCCACCCCTGCAAATCGTGGATCTTCTGTGCTCATGTCAGTACCTCAAAAAACCGGCGCGCATTATAGGCCAGCCAGGCCATGGCCTGCACGGTTAGGAAAGACACCTTAACCCTGCTTTAATGTCGTAACACTTCGACACTTATGGACGACAATGTCTTCACGTAAATTCGGCCTGAACCTGGTAGTGGTCCTGGCCATCGCAGCGCTGTTCACCGGTTTCTGGGCGCTGATCAATCGCCCGGTATCGGCACCGGCCTGGCCCGAACAGATCTCCGGCTTTTCCTATTCGCCGTTTCGCCTGGGTGAAAGTCCGCAGAAGGGTCAGTACCCGGACGACAACGAGATGCGTCAGGACCTGGAGCAGATGAGCAAGCTCACCGACAGCATCCGTATCTACACCGTCGAAGGCACTCAGGCGCACATACCCAAGCTCGCCGAGGAATTCGGCCTGCGGGTGACGGTGGGCATCTGGATCAGCCCGGACCTGGAGCGTAACGAGCGCGAGATCGCCACGGCCATCGAACTGGCCAACACCTCGCGCAGCGTGGTACGGGTGGTGGTTGGCAACGAAGCATTGTTCCGCGAGGAAGTGACGCCGGAAAACCTCATCCAGTACCTGGACCGTGTACGCGCGGCCGTGAAAGTGCCGGTGACCACCAGCGAGCAGTGGCACATCTGGAAACAGAACCCGCAGCTCGCCAAGCACGTGGACCTGATCGCCGCCCACATCCTGCCCTATTGGGAATTCGTGCCCATGAAAGACTCGGTCGAGTTCGTCCTCGACCGTGCCCGCGAGTTGAAACACCAGTTCCCCCGCAAGCCGCTGCTGCTCTCGGAAGTGGGCTGGCCAAGCAATGGCCGGATGCGCGGCGGTGCCGATGCCACCCAGGCCGACCAGGCGATTTACCTGCGCACCTTGGTCAATACGCTCAATCGACGTGGCTTCAACTATTTTGTGATCGAAGCTTACGACCAACCCTGGAAAGCCAGCGATGAAGGCTCGGTCGGGGCCTACTGGGGTGTGTTCAACGCCGAACGCCAGCAGAAATTCAACTTCGAAGGCCCCGTGGTCGCCATTCCCCAATGGCGAGCCCTGGCAGTGGCCTCGGTGGTACTGGCGATGATCGCACTGATGGTGCTGTTCATCGATGGCTCGGCCCTGCGTCAGCGTGGACGCACCTTCCTGACCTTCATCACGTTCCTGTGCGGGTCTGTGCTGGTGTGGATCGCCTACGACTACAGCCAGCAGTACAGCACCTGGTTCAGCCTTACGGTCGGCGTGCTCCTGGCCCTCGGCGCACTGGGGGTGTTCATCGTGCTGCTGACCGAGGCTCATGAACTGGCCGAGGCGGTATGGACTCACAAGCGGCGGCGCGAATTCCTGCCGGTGCACGGCGACAGTGCCTACCGACCGAAAGTGTCGGTGCATGTGCCGTGCTACAACGAACCGCCGGAAATGGTCAAACAGACCCTCGATGCCCTGGCCGCGCTGGATTATTCGGACTACGAAGTGCTGGTCATCGACAACAACACCAAGGACCCGGCCGTGTGGGAGCCGCTCAAGGCCCATTGTGAACAGCTCGGCGAGCGCTTCCGGTTCTTCCACGTCGCCCCCCTGGCTGGTTTCAAGGGCGGCGCGCTCAACTACCTGCTCCCGCTCACGGCCAAGGATGCTGAAGTGATCGCGGTGATCGACTCGGACTACTGCGTAGACCGCAACTGGCTCAAGCACATGGTGCCGCATTTCGCCGATCCGAAGATCGCCGTGGTGCAGTCGCCGCAGGACTACCGCGACCAGCACGAGAGCGCCTTCAAGAAGCTGTGCTACAGCGAGTACAAGGGCTTCTTCCACATCGGCATGGTCACCCGCAATGACCGCGATGCGATCATCCAGCACGGCACCATGACCATGACCCGGCGCAGTGTGCTGGACGAACTGGGCTGGGCCGAGTGGTGCATCTGCGAGGATGCCGAACTGGGCCTGCGGGTGTTCGAGAAGGGCCTGTCGGCGGCCTACGCCCACAACAGCTATGGCAAGGGCCTGATGCCTGACACCTTCATCGACTTCAAGAAACAGCGCTTCCGCTGGGCCTATGGCGCCATCCAGATCATCAAGCACCACGCCGCGGCCCTGCTGCGCGGCAAAGGCAGCGAATTGACCCGGGGCCAGCGTTACCACTTCCTGGCCGGCTGGCTGCCGTGGATTGCCGACGGCATGAACATCTTCTTCACGGTGGGGGCCTTGTTGTGGTCTGCCGCCATGATCATCGTGCCGCACCGGGTGGACCCGCCGCTGATGATCTTCGCCATCCCGCCACTGGCGCTGTTCTTCTTCAAGGTCGGCAAGATCGTGTTCCTGTATCGCCGCGCCGTGGGGGTCAACCTCAAGGATGCCCTGGCGGCTGCGCTGGCCGGGCTGGCGTTGTCGCACACCATCGCCAAGGCCGTGCTGTACGGGTTCTTCACCAGCAGCATGCCGTTCATCCGCACACCGAAGCATGCCGACAGCCATGGCTTGCTGGTGGCGATTTCCGAAGCGCGGGAGGAACTGTTCATCATGCTGCTGTTGTGGGGCGCTGCAGCCGGGATCTATCTGGTGCAGGGCTTGCCGAGCTCGGACATGCGCTTCTGGGTCGCCATGCTGTTGGTGCAGTCGCTGCCCTACCTGGCCGCGTTGGTGATGGCGCTTCTATCATCACTGCCCAAGCCTGAAGAGAAGGCCGCAGATAAGGCTGCCGAGACACACTAGGCTCCAGGGCGTGCAGGCCGACCTGCCGGCCATCACCGGCAAGCCGGCTTGCACACAACGCGTTTTGTTCGGATGCGTGCAGGACCGGTGAGGGCCGGCTTGCCGGCGATTGGGCCGTGAAGCCCAGCATCGTTTGATATAAGATAACGCCCCTCAGTTTTCCCGCCTTGCCTTGCCCCGGAGTTCCCCATGACGGCCCCTGCCGAGCTCTCGCCTACCCTTCAACTGGCCTGCGACCTGATCCGTCGTCCCTCGGTCACCCCCGTCGACGCCGATTGCCAGGCGCAGATGATGCAGCGCCTGGGCGCCGTGGGCTTCGAGCTGGAACCGATGCGCATCGAGGACGTCGACAATTTCTGGGCCACTCACGGCACCCAGCCAGGCCCGGTGCTGTGCTTTGCCGGTCACACCGATGTAGTGCCCACCGGCCCCGTCCAGCAGTGGCAACACGAGCCGTTCCAGGCGTTGATCGATGCCGACGGCATGCTCTGTGGCCGTGGCGCGGCCGACATGAAGGGCAGCCTGGCGTGCATGGTGGTGGCCAGCGAGCGCTTCGTGCGTGACTACCCCGAGCACCGGGGCCAGGTCGCCTTCCTGATCACCAGTGACGAGGAAGGCCCGGCCCATCACGGCACCAAGGCCGTGGTCGAACGCCTCAAGGCGCGCAACCAGCGCCTTGACTGGTGCATCGTCGGCGAGCCCTCCAGCACCACCGTGCTGGGCGATGTGGTCAAGAATGGCCGTCGTGGCTCGCTCGGCGCCACGCTGACTGTACGCGGCAAGCAGGGCCACGTTGCCTACCCGCACCTGGCGCGCAACCCGATCCACCTGGCCGCGCCAGCGCTGGCGGAACTGGCTGCCGAACATTGGGACCAGGGGAACGCCTTTTTCCCCCCGACCAGCTTCCAGATTTCCAATCTCAATGCCGGGACCGGTGCAACCAACGTGGTGCCCGGCGAACTGACAGCGCTGTTCAACTTCCGCTTCTCCACCGAGTCCACCGTAGAGGGCCTGAAGGCTCGGGTCTCGGCCATCCTGGACAAGCATGAACTGGATTGGTCAGTGGAGTGGGCGTTGTCCGGCCTGCCGTTCCTGACCGAGCCAGGCGAGCTGCTCGATGCGGTTTCGGCCAGCATCAAGGGCGTCACCGGCCGCGATACCCAACCCTCCACCAGCGGCGGCACGTCCGATGGCCGCTTCATTGCCACCATGGGCACCCAAGTGGTCGAGCTTGGCCCGGTCAATGCCACCATCCACCAGGTCGACGAGCGCATCCTGGCCAGCGACCTGGACCTGCTGACCGAAATCTATTACCAGACCCTGGTACGGTTGCTCGCCTGATGCTGACCTGCCCACTCTGCCAGGCTGCCCTCAGCCCGCTGGACAACGGCGTGGTGTGCCCAGCCGGCCACCGCTTCGATCGCGCGCGCCAGGGCTACCTGAACCTGCTGCCGGTGCAGCACAAGAACAGTCGCGACCCAGGTGACAACCAGGCCATGGTCGAGGCACGCCGTCATTTTCTGGACGCTGGCCATTACGCACCTGTGGCCGGACGGCTGGCGCAGTTGGCGGCCGAGCACCAGCCCGGCGCGTGGCTGGACATCGGTTGCGGCGAAGGCTACTACACCGCGCAATTGGCCCAGGCACTGCCTGATGCCAATGGCTACGCCCTGGACATCTCCCGTGAGGCGGTCAAGCGTGCCTGCCGCCGCGCACCGGACGTCACCTGGATGGTAGCCAGCATGGCGCGCGTGCCGTTGGCCGATGCCAGCTGCCAGTTCGTCGCCAGCGTCTTCAGCCCGCTGGATTGGGCCGAAGCCAGCCGGGTGTTGAGCCCAGGCGGCGGCCTGATGCGCGTAGGCCCTACCAGCGGCCACCTGATGGAGCTGCGCGAAGTACTCTACGACCAGGTGCGCCCCTATGCTGACGACAAGCATCTGGCCCTGGTGCCCCAAGGCATGTACCACGCCCATGGCGAGGTCCTGGAATTTCGCCTGAGTCTGGCCGAACCTCAAGCCCGTGCTGCGTTGCTCGCCATGACCCCGCACGGCTGGCGTGCCAGTGCAGAGCGTCGGGCGCAAGTGGTCGAGCAGCCGGAACCGTTCGAGGTCACCGTCTCCATGCGTTTTGACTATTTCGTGCGCCAAGCATGAGCACACCCGGAGGTGTTATGCGCCAACCTGATATCGAGATTTACCTCAAGGACGCCGAAGTCGATCACAAGCAGATTGCAGCCTGGTTGACCCAGGCCATCGGCCCGTGCACCGAATGGAAGCAGAAAGGCCAGACCTACAAGTGCCAGGCCGGTAACATTCCGGTCACTTGGTTACCCAAGGCTGTAGGGAAATGGAACAGCCTGTACCTGGAAAGCGACCAGACGCCCTGGGCCGATGATATCGCCTGTGGGCGTGATGCCCACGCAGCCCTGGGTGTGGAAGTACGCTGTGCACCCGGCGGCTGGGTGGAGGAAGACGGCGAGGAGGATGCTGACCGCTGGGTGCGTATCAGTGCCGACGGCGAAGAGGAAATCACCTGGCGTACATCGCCCTGACGGGCGTCCCTGAAGCTGCAAGCACAACCGGCTTGCAGCTTCAGGCTTGAGCCTGGCCGCTCAGAGCCCCACGACATCCTCGGCCTGCAGGCCTTTCTGGCCCTGCACGCAGGCATACTCGACCTGTTGGCCCTCGACCAGGCTGCGATGCCCCTCACCCCGGATGGCCCGGTAGTGGACGAAGACATCCGCGCCCCCTTCCCGTTGAATGAAGCCATAGCCCTTGGCATCGTTGAACCACTTCACGTTCCCAGTCTCACGAGACGACATCTGCACTACTCCGGATTTTTATTGTGAAAATCGCCTTGCAGACACGAGACAATCGCCCCGAATCAGCGCCGCGTGCGTAAATCTCCTGCAAGCGGCAGGCCTGAACGGTGCTGGCGCATAAAAAATTTGAAGACCGGCGAGGTGCACGGCAAGCTAGGCGCAACGCGAACGACTGGCCTGTATGGGCCAACCGCGCAGCGATCGCTGCGCCCAGCATTCATCACCGTCAACCAGGGCCCCTCTTCATGACCCGTTCCCCCCTGCACCGCTTGGTATTCGGTGTTCTGCGCCGATTGTTGTACCTGTGGGTGCGCTCCGAAACCATCAATCAGTCGGCCCTGACCCTCAAGCTCGACCGCAGTCGCCCTGTTTTCTATGCCTTGCCTTCGCCTGCGCTCACGGACCTGGCGGTGCTCGACCACGAATGCACCAAGGCAGGGCTGCCACGCCCGGTACTGCCAGTGGTCGTCGGCCCCCTGCACGAGGCGGCTGCGTTCTTCTATCTCACCCCTGATCCGGACTGGCTGGGGCGCCATGACAAAAGCGGCGCCCCGCCTACCCTGGAGCGTCTGGTAGAAGTGCTCGGCCAGCACGCCGAGGAAGATGCGCAGATCATTCCAGTAAGCGTGTTCTGGGGACAGTCGCCCGACAGCGAGTCGAGCCCGTGGAAGCTGCTGTTCGCCGACAGCTGGGCGGTGACCGGGCGCTTGCGCCGCTTGCTGACCGTACTGATCCTGGGGCGCAAGACCCGGGTGCAGTTCTCCACCCCGATCCACCTGCGCGAACTGGTGCAGCACAACAAGGGCCACGCCCGCACCGTGCGCATGGCCCAGCGCCTGATGCGCGTGCACTTGCGCAACCTCAAGACAGCGGTCATCGGGCCGGACATCTCCCACCGACGCAACCTGGTCAAAGGCTTGATCCATGCGCCGTTGGTGCGCCAGGCCATCGCCGAGCACGCCGAGCGCGAGCACGTGCCCCAAGCCAAGGCCGAGGCACAGGCTCGCCACTACGGCAATGAAATTGCCTCGGACTACACCTACACGGCCATTCGCTTCCTTGAAGTGGTGCTCAGCTGGTTCTGGCACAAGATCTACGACGGCATCAAGGTCAACCACATCGAGCAGGTGCAGGGCATCGCCCCGGGCCACGAGGTGATCTACGTCCCTTGCCACCGCAGCCACATCGACTACCTGCTGCTGTCGTACCTGCTGTTCAAGAATGGCCTAACACCCCCGCATGTGGCGGCCGGCATCAACCTGAACATGCCCGTGGTGGGCAACCTGCTGCGCCGCGGTGGCGCCTTCTTCATGCGCCGCTCGTTCAAGGGCAACCCGCTCTACACCGCCGTGTTCAACGAATACCTGCACACGCTGTACACCAAAGGCTTCCCGGTGGAGTACTTCGTCGAGGGTGGGCGTTCGCGTACCGGGCGCATGCTGCAGCCACGCACGGGAATGCTGGCCATCACCCTGCGCAGCTTCCTGCGTTCCTCGCGCACGCCAATCGTGTTCGTGCCTGTCTACATTGGTTACGAGCGCGTTCTCGAAGGGCGCACCTACCTGGGTGAGTTGCGCGGGGCGAGCAAGAAGAAAGAATCCATTTTCGATATTTTCAAAGTGCTGGGTGCGCTCAAGCAACGCTTTGGCCAGGTCTACGTCAACTTCGGCGAACCTATCCGCCTGGCCGGCTTTCTCGACCAGCAGCAACCCGGCTGGCGAGACCAGGACCACGGGCCGCAGTACCGCCCGGCTTGGCTCAGCGAAACCACGACGCGCCTGGGCGATACCGTGGCCAGACACTTGAACGGCGCAGCGGCCATCAACCCGGTCAACCTGGTGGCGCTGGCCCTGCTCTCCACCAGCAAGCTGGCCCTGGACGAACGTGCGCTGGTGCGCGTGCTCGACCTGTACCTGGCGTTGATGCGCCAGGTGCCCTACTCCGCCCATACCACATTGCCCGAAGGCGACGGTCAGGCCCTGATCGAGCATGTGCGCGGGATGGACCTGGTGGCAGAACAGAAAGACGCGCTCGGGCGCATTCTGTACCTGGATGAAAACAACGCGGTACTGATGACCTATTACCGCAACAATGTCCTGCACATCTTTGCCCTGCCGGCCCTGCTGGCAAGTTTCTTCCTCAGCAGCTCGCGCATGAGCCGCGCTTTGCTAGGCCAATATGTCCATGCCTTGTACCCCTACTTGCAGGCAGAGCTGTTCCTGCGCTGGGAACCTGAGCAGCTCGACGAGGTGATCGACCAATGGCTGGGCGCCCTGGTGGAGCAAGGCTTGCTTCGCCAGGACAATGACATCTTTGTCCGTGCCGCGCCCAGTTCTCGTCAGTTCGTGCTGCTGACCCTACTGGCGCGCAGCATCACCCAGACCCTGCAGCGTTTCTACATGGCGACTTCGCTGCTGCTCAACAGCGGCCAAGGTACCCTGAGCGCCGAAGCGCTCGAAGCGCTGTGCGTGACGATGGCCCAGCGCCTTTCTATTTTGCATGGTCTGAACGCACCGGAATTTTTCGACAAAAGCCTGTTCCGCCACTTTATCCAGACGCTGATCGACCAAGGTGTGCTGCGCGTCAATGCACACGGCAAACTGAGCTACAGCAACAAGCTAGGCGGTTTGGCCGAAGGCGTGGCCAAGCGCGTGCTGTCGGCCGAGCTGCGCTTGTCGATCCGCCAGGTTGCCCTGCACCGGGATGACGGCCTGGCAACAGCGACCCTATGACCCTTTTTCTGATTACAAGGACACTGCCATGACCCGCTCCTCCCTGCGTCTGACCACCCTGTGCGCCGGCCTGCTGCTATCGGCCAGCGCCTTTGCCCTGTCGCTTGGCGACCTCAGCCAGAAGGACGCCACCGGTGGCCTGAAAGACGCACTGACCCAAGGCGCGCAACTGGCCGTCAAGCAGCTAAGCACGCCGGGCGGCTTCAGCAACAACCCGGACGTGCGTATCGAGCTGCCCGGCAACCTGGGCAAGGCAGCCAAGGCCATGAAAATGTTCGGCAAAGGCGAGCAGGTGGACGCGCTCGAAGCCGGCATGAACAAGGCCGCCGAAGCGGCTGTGCCGCAGGCCCAGGCCATTCTCGTCAACGCCGTGAGAAACATGACCGTGACCGATGCCAAGGGCATCCTTGGCGGCGGTCAGGATTCGGCGACCCAGTACCTGAACAAAAGCAGCCGTGAGCAGATCCGTGCCAAATTCCTGCCGATCGTCAAGCAAGCGACCGACCAGGTCGGCGTGGCCCAGCAGTACAACGCCTTTGCCGCACAGGCCAAAGGCCTGGGGCTGATCAAGAATGACGCCAACATCGAAAGCTACGTGACGGAAAAGGCCATGGACGGTTTGTTCGAGATGATCGCCAAACAGGAGCAGAGCATTCGGCAGAACCCTGCCCAGGCCGCCACGAGCCTGGCCAAGAAAGTGTTTGGCGCACTCTGATCGCACCCTGCAAGGGGCTCCTTCGTGAAGTGCGCCCCTTTTACATCGAAGCATCAAAGCCGCTAGTCGCTCTCCCTGACCTTGAACCAAGCGGCATACAACGCTGGGAGAAACAACAGGGTCAGGGCGGTAGCGACGATCAGCCCGCCCATGATCGCCACGGCCATTGGCCCGTAGAACACGCTGCGCGACAACGGGATCATGGCCAGCACAGCCGCCAAGGCGGTCAGCACGATGGGCCGGAAACGGCGCACGGTGGCTTCGACAATGGCTTGCCAGCGCCCCAGCCCAGAGGCGATATCCTGCTCGATCTGGTCCACCAGAATGACCGAATTGCGCATGATCATGCCTGCCAGGGCGATGGTCCCCAGCATGGCGACGAACCCGAACGGCTGGTTGAACACCAGCAGGAACAGGGTCACGCCAATCAGGCCCAGCGGCGCCGTCATAAAGACCATGATCGTGCGCGAGAAACTGCGCAGCTGAATCATCAGTAGGCTCAACACGACCACGATGAACAAGGGCATGCCGGCATTCACCGATTTCTGCCCGCGCTCGGCATCTTCCACCGTGCCGCCCACCTCCAGCAGGTAGCCATCGGGCAACTTGGCCCGGATGCCCTGCAAGGTAGGCTGTACCTGCTCGACCACCGTGGCCGGCTGCACCTTGTCATAGATATCGGCGCGCACGGTCACCGTCGGCAAACGATCGCGGTGCCAGATGATGCCTTCCTCGAAGCCGTAGGCCAGCGTGGCCACCTGTGACAGGGCCACGCTACGCCCGTTGTCCGTGGGCAGCGACAAGCTTGCAAGCTGACTCAGGTCGTTGCGTTCCTGTGAGGTGCCTCGCAGCAGGATTTCGATCAGTTCATCGTCTTCTCGGTACTGGCTGACCGCGGTGCCCGTCAGCGAGCTTTGCAGGAAACTGGACAACTGGCGGGTGCTGACGCCCAGGGCGCGGGCGCGGTCCTGATCGATTTCCACGAACACGGCCTTGCTGGGTTCTTCCCAGTCCAGGTGCACGTTGACCACATGGGGGTTCTCCCGCACCTTTTCTGCCACTTCCCGGGCCAGGGCGCGGGCCTGTTCGATATGCTCGCCTGTCACCCGAAACTGCACGGGGTAGCCCACCGGTGGACCGTTCTCCAGCCGAGTGATGCGCGCGCGCAGATCAGGGAACTGCTGCTCGACCGTGTTGATCAACCAACTGCGCAAGTTTTCGCGTGCCTGCATGGAGTCGGCCAGCACCACGAATTGGGCGAAGCTGGCTGCAGGCAGTTGCTGATCCAGGGGCAGATAAAAGCGCGGCGACCCTGAGCCGACATAGGCGACATAGTTGACGATGCCCTGTTGCTGCTTGAGCAACTGCTCCAGTTGCCGGACTTTCTCGCCCGTGTTGACCAGCGATGCGCCTTCGGCAAGTTTAAGGTCGACCATCAGCTCAGGACGCCCAGAGGCCGGGAAGAACTGCTGCGGCACGAAGCGAAACAGGAACACGCTGCCCACGAACGCGGCGATGGTCAGCACGATGACGGTCTTGCGGCGCCGTACGCACCATGTCACCACGCGGCGCACGCGCTGGTAGAAGGGCGTGGCATACGGGTCCGGTGCAGCGCCGCCGTTAGCGTGGCGAGCGGCGTGTCGCTTGGCCAGGTCCGGCAGCAACCGCTCGCCCAGGTAGGGTACGAAAAGCACGGCGGCCACCCAGGAGGTGAGCAACGCAATGGTCACCACCTGGAAGATCGAACGTGTGTACTCGCCGGTGCTGGAGGCAGCCGTGGCAATGGGCAGAAACCCAGCTGCAGTGATCAGGGTGCCGGTCAGCATGGGGAAGGCCGTGCTGGTCCAGGCATAGCTTGCCGCTTTGAGGCGGTCGAAGCCCTGTTCCATCTTGATCGCCATCATCTCCACGGCAATGATGGCGTCATCGACCAGCAACCCCAGGGCGAGCACCAGCGCACCCAGCGAGATCTTGTGCAGGCCGATGCCAAAGTAGTACATGGCGGCGAAGGTCATGGCCAGCACCAGGGGGATGGCCAGGGCTACCACCAACCCCGTGCGCAGGCCTAGCGAAAAGAAACTGACCAACAGGACGATCACCAGTGCCTCGCACAGCACCTGGACGAATTCACCAACCCCTGCCTTCACCGCAGCGGGCTGGTCAGACACCTTGTGCAGCGACATGCCGGCCGGCAAGCCGCGGGCCAGGCGCTCGAATTCCGTTTCCAGGGCCTTGCCCAAGGTCAGGATGTCACCCCCGTCCCTCATCGACACCGCCAGGCCGATGGCGTCTTCGCCCATGAAGCGCATCCGTGGCGCAGGCGGATCGTTGTAGCCCCGGTACACGTGCGCCACGTCGCCCAGGCGAAACGTGCGCTCCCCCACGCGCAGCGGCAACTGGCGAATTTGCTCGACACTGTCGAACCGCCCACTCACCCGCAGTTGCACACGCTCGCTGGGCGTTTCGAAGAACCCGGCCGTGCTTACCGCATTCTGCTCCTGCAACGCCTGCTGCACCGCCTGCAAGGGGATGCCTAGGGTGGCCAGCTTGACGTTGGACAGCTCGATCCAGATCTTCTCGTCCTGCAAACCGATCAGCTCGACCTTGCCCACATCCTTGACCCGCTGCAGCTGGATCTGAATACGGTCTGCATAGTCCTTGAGCACCGCGTAGTCGAAACCCGGCCCTGTCAGCGCATAGATGTTGCCGAACGTGGTGCCGAATTCATCGTTGAAGAACGGGCCCTGCACCTCGGGCGGGAGGGTGTGGCGGATGTCGGCGACCTTCTTGCGTATCTGGTACCACAATGTCGGGATATCGGCTGAGTGCAAGGAATCGCGGGCCATGAAGGTCACCTGCGATTCACCGGGGCGCGAGAACGAGACGATCTTTTCGTACTCGCCGGTTTCCATGAGCTTTTTCTCGATGCGCTCTGTGACCTGGCGCGACACTTCCTCAGCGGTGGCCCCGGGCCATAAGGTGCGGATGACCATGGCCTTGAAGGTGAAGGGCGGGTCTTCGCTCTGACCCAGCTTGGTGTAGGACAGCGCACCAACGCCTGCGAGCACTATCATCAGGAACAGCACGATCTGGCGGTTGCGCAGCGCCCAGGCAGAGAGGTTGAAACCCATCGTGAGTTACTCCTTGCCCGTCAGGACGACGGCACGGTTGGCGCGGTCCACGGGTCGCACCTGCTGGCCTTCGCGCAGTACATGGCCGCCGGCTGCCACCACCCAGTCGTCAGCCGTAAGCCCCGCCAGCACAGGCACGCTGTCAGTACCGTAGGCGCCAAGCTGCACCGTGACCCGCTGCACACGGTGCTCGCCAGTGACCCGCCAGACGTACGCCTGGCCGGCTTCAGCCGTGACGGCCGACAGGGGAACCGACAGCGCCGCCTGACCTGGATGGGCGATGAACACCCTGGCGCTCTGACCCAGGGTCGCCGGCACGTCGGCGGAGGTAAAGGCAACCCGAGCCGCGTAGGTTCTGGAGCGAGGATCAGCGGCCGGCGACAGCTCGCGGATCCGCCCTTCGAAGCGCTGCCCCGGGTGCGACCACAGCTCCACGGTGACAGGCTGGCCCACGGCGAAGCGGGCGTATTGCTGCTCGGGAACGGCGATGGCCACTTCGCGCTCGCCGTCAGCTGCCAAGGTGAGTACCGTCTGCCCCGCAGCGACGACTTGGCCGACTTCAACCTGGCGCCTGGCTATCACCCCTGCCTGGGGCGCACGCAACACCGCGTAGTCCGCCTGGTTGCCGGCCACGTCGAACTCAGCCTTGGCCTGCTTGAGCCGAGCGATTCCAGCGCGGTAGAGGTTTTCGGCGTTGTCGTACTGCGAGTGGCTGATCATCTGCTTGTCGAGCAGTTTCTGGTAACGGTCACGCTCGGTGCGCACCAGCGCCAGGTTGGCCTCGGCACCGGCTACTTGCGCGCGGTTAGCCTCCAACTGAAGGCGCACATCCTGCGGGTCCAGTTCGGCCAGCGGCTGGTTGAGCTTGACCCGTTGCCCTTCTTCGACAAGCCGCTTGCTGACCTTGCCACCGATGCGAAAAGCCAGTTCCGGTTCCAGTCGCGCCCTGACCTCACCTGGGTAATTATCCGCCACCGCCTCGGCTGGCTGCGGCTGAACCACCAATGCGGGGCGGACCACCGCAGGTGAGGCGGGTTTCTGATTACACGCTGTGAGCATCAAGAAGACCATGGGCAGGGCAAGGCTGAGGGCACGGTGCAACATCGGGAATCCCTTCGCAAAATGCTGATCGAATATTTGAACTGGCCGGTATAGTAAGTCAGCCGTCAGAGGGCGGGAAGAGTGTCCCGAGTTTTTTTGGAGCGTTTTCACGGTATTGCGGTCAAGGACAGCGAGCCCAGCTCTAGCCGTATAAGATAGGCAACCTTCAAGGTAGATGCAGATCCCAATGCCCAATGACGTCTCCAGCGGCCCAGGCCGCCCAAAGGACCTTGCCAAGCGCCAGGCCATTCTCGAAGCAGCCAAGTCGTTGTTTCTGAGCTTGGGTTACGCAAGCACCAGCATGGATGCGGTCGCTGCGGCGGCAGGTGTTTCAAAGCTCACCGTGTACAACCACTTCACCGACAAGCAGACCTTGTTCTGCTCGGCGGTCATGGCCACCTGCCAGATCCAGCTGCCTGACCTGTTGTTCGAGTACCCCGAAGGTGTACCGGTAGAAGAGGTACTGCTGACCATTGCCCGTGGTTTCCAGGCACTGATCAGCAGTGACGAAGCGGTCAAGCTCAGCCGCCTGATCATGGCCCAAGGCAGCCAGGACCCCAGCTTTGGCGAGTATTTCTACGAAGCCGGGCCCAAGCGTGTGCTGGCCGGAATGGAAGCGCTGCTGCATGCGGCCCATGAGCGCGGGCTACTGCGCATAGACAACCCGCTGCGTGCGGCGGAGCACTTCTTTTGCCTGGTCAAGGGGGCGCCGGATTACCGGTTGTTGCTGGGGTGCGCAGCGCCGCTGGAGGGGGACGAGGCCGAGGCGCATGTACGCGAGGTGGTGGGGGTATTCTTGCGGGCATTCAAACCCTGAGGCGTAAACGGGCCTTTGTGTGCGGCCTTGTGTCGCGAAAAGGCCGTAGAGCGGCCCCAGCAATACTCGCGACAACGCTGGAATCACGGGCTGCCTTGCAGCCCTTTCGCGACACAAAGCCGCTCCTGCGCGAACCAAGCTCGCCAATTGGCCAGAGCCTGTTTAACAAACACGCCCATGACTACCTGGCATTATTGCCAGTGGTCAACCCTGAAATTCTTCAACAAGCTCGTATCGTCTACGACTATGAGCACACCCCCATGAAAACGCAAACACTGAAGATCTTTTACAAAGGCAATAAGCTTTCGACGTTGTATACAGGCATTAATCACCTGACGGTGCTCAGCGCCAATAACCAGAATCTATGCGAAACGACAAGCCTACCTTCGCAAGCGAGCCTCCTGGCTACAGACGCACAATCGTCAACCGTCAACGTTGTCTCAGAAAGCCAGACGACCATTGACTATGGCCCCTATGGCAATGATAGTAGCCCGCCTGACAATCCCTTGTTATCTCGATTCACAGGCCAGAGTTGGTTACCCGCCGCCATAGGCTACTTGCTGGGTAATGGTCACCGCCTGTTCAATCCAGAGCTGATGCGCTTTTACAGTGTGGACAGCTTGTCACCATTTGGAAATGGGGGAATCAATGCTTACGCCTACTGCAGCAATGACCCGGTTAACCGGTCGGACCCAAGTGGCCGATATAGTTCGTTCTTCAAGTGGCGAAAAGGCGGATACTCGTATCAGAAGCTTTCACCCAAGCTATACACCCCCAACTCAAGCTTGTCCGCTAACGAACACATCGCGCTCGGCAAATCGCTAAAGAAACGCCTATCAGGTGCAAGTACTATGCTGGGTGATGCGACCTCTCGAGGGCGCGTAGAGAATATCCAGTACGCAAATCATATTATCGAGAGGCTTGATAAAGAAAAAATACTATACGACATGTATTCGGCTTTACGCTCGTCAAACTGGCGATATACGCGGAACGAGGTGGACGTCAGCAGGGCTCTGGTACCTGACTCCCAAACCCCGCCTCCAGGTCCAAGTCCGAGTTCAAGTCCAAGTCGCCGACCTTCCGTCGACTCCCAAGTTAGTCTCGCATTCTATGAGGAAAACGAGGATGCAATTATGGATGCACTACGGGAAGATCTCCGCAGACTTCGGGAATGATCACACTGGCCGATACATTTCCTTTTAAGCTTTCAACGCTTTCTTGGGGTAAATGTCATACCGACTCGACTTGCCCTCCAGGCTATGGCTCGGCTTCGGCCCGTCGATGATCGGTGCCTTGCGCGGGCGCTTCACCACCACCCGGTGGCTGGCCAGCGCCAGGGCAGCTTCAAGCAGGGCCGGGGCATCCAGGTCATCACCCACCAAGGGCCGGAACACGCGCATTTCCTTTTTCACCAGAGCGCTCTTGTCGCGGTGCGGGAACATCGGGTCGAGGTAGATGACCTGTGGTGCCTCGCCTTCCCAGGCGCGCATACGCTCGATGGCGTTGCCGGTCAGCAAGCGCATGCGCCCGACAATCGGGCCCACCTCTTCATCCGCACGGGCACGCGCCAGGCCATCCTCCAGCAACGCGGCAATCAGCGGCTGGCGCTCGATCAGGGTCATCTGGCAACCCAGACTGGCCAGCACGAACGCATCCTTGCCCAGCCCCGCCGTGGCATCCAGCACCTGCGGCCGTATGCCTTGGGCGATGCCCACCGCCTTGGCGATCATCTGCCCGTTGCCACCGCCAAACTGGCGCCGGTGCGCGGCCTGGCCTTCGACGAAGTCGACCCGCACCGGCCCTGGTGCGTGTGGGCCCAGTTGCTGGATCTGCAAGCCGTCAGCGCCGATCTGCACGGCGAAGCCGGCACTCTCGTCCTGTAGCGGCAGGCCTAGGCGTTCAGCCCAACCCTTGGCCTGCTCCGCATACTCAGCCGACATCGCCTCGACCCTGATACCCGCGCCTTGCTCTTCCATCGTCTACACCTAAAAATCAAACCAAGCCTTAATGAATCAGCAGCCACGGCCGATACAGGCAATATCCCGCTATTCTGCCAGAGCACAACGCGCGCGACTGCCATGTCAGAAATTCTTCCTATCGGCTTGACCTACCTGTCGCCTGTCGACAACTACAGTCAGCACAATACCCAGGCACTGGGGGGCGTCAGCCACCTGTGGCAGGATTTCTTCGCCCGGGCAATGGCCGAGCAGCCTGAAACGCCCGTCGACAGCGTCAGCCAGTCATTCGTGCAGTACGACCGGGACAGCGGAGAACCTGTTGGCGGCGCGCGTGCCTTGGCGCTGATCGACGCCCAACGCGCCTGCCCGGTGCAAGACACGGTGGTCGCGCCGCCCGAGCCGTTGTTCCTGCCCAAGGCCGAACTGGAGGCCAGCCTGCTGCCGCCTGCCCCTGAGCCGTTCGGCGCGCTGGAAATGATCGAGCAGCAGCGTCAGCTCGATATCGACAACAGTTGGGTTCGGCCCGTGGTCGCCCGCCAGGGCCAACCGGTCGCCGAGCCGGGTCCCGGCCCTGCGCCACGGCCGCTGTTCCTGCCGATCGCCGAATTCGACATCACCCTGCTGGACCCGGCCCCCGAACCGTTCGATGAGCCGACCCTGGCACGCCAGCAGCACGACCTGGCCTTCGACATGCACTGGGCGCGCCCCGTGGTGTTGAACAATGTGCGCGCCTACGCCTGAGGCTAACGGCACACCTGCCAACGGCCCATGTCCACGTGAAAGTGATCGCGGTGCGCGGCGTTGTAATCCGGGCCCAGAACCGTGCTGAAGTGCTCGCACGCCGCCTGACGTACCTCACGCAGGAACACCGCCTTGTCCCCGCTCCCCTGCCAGTCGCGCGCCAGAACGATACGTTGACCGTCGCGCAGACGAAAACCGGCAATGTCCAGGGCGTTGGCGCTGGCATGCTGGCTCAAGCGCCCTGCCTTGCGGTTGTAGACGTTGCGGCAGGCAAAGCTGCCCAGGTGATCGACCTGCACCACCGGCTGGCCCAACACGCGCTGAGCCACCGGCTGCAGGCCGTGGCGCTCGAACAAGGCGTAGGCGACCGCTAGCGGGCAACTGGCCAGGAAACTGCTGCTCAGGCGGGCCTGGCCACCCTCGATACGCCAGACATTGCTCAGCGGGCACTTGGCCGAAGCGGGGCTGTCAGCCTGCGCCCGGTAGCGCAGTTGACTGCTCTGAAGCGCCTGCTGGCAGAGCGCCGGGTCGTCGCGCAAGCGCTTGAGCTTGAAGCCAGTGAGCCAGTTGGGCGGCTGGCTGACGTCCAAAGGGGCCAGCGGGTTCCACTGCGCAGGCGGGCGCCAGCCCAGGTGCCACGCCTGGCCGGCCGCCAGCACCAGTACGCCCAGAAGCGCCAGAACGACCTTCATCCGCGACGGAACAGGTCGTTGAGCTGGTCGAACGGCAAGGCCTCTTCGGCGTAGCCGAAAGTACCCTGTTCACGGATTTCCTGCGCTGCACGCTGCAAGGCGCCAAAGGCCACACGCGCCATTGACGAACCCACGCTGATGCGCCGTACACCCAGGTCCTGAAGCTGGTTGACGCACAACGGCACCCCCGCCATGCCCATCAGCACGTTCACCGGGCGCGGGGCCAGCGCCTGCACCACTGCCCGCACTTCCTCGGCCGTACGCAGGCCAGGGGCGTAGAGCACGTCGGCGCCCGCCTCGGCGAACGCTTGCAGGCGCTCGATGGTGTCGTCCAGGTCCTGGCGACCGTGCAGCAGGTTTTCCGCGCGCGCGCACAACGTGAAGGGAAACGGCAGGCTGCGCGCCGCCTGCACGGCAGCACGGACACGCTCCACCGCAAGGCCCCGGTCATAGATGGGTGAGGCGGCGCGGCCACTGGCGTCCTCGATGGAGCCACCGACCAGCCCCGCCTCTGCAGCGCGCAGGATGGCCTGGGCGCAATCCTCGGGCGAATCCCCGAAGCCGTTCTCAAGGTCCGCAGCGACCGGCAACGCGGTGGCGTCGACGATTTCGCCTGCGTTGTCCAGCACGTCATCGAGGCTCAGCGCCCCTTCGGCATCCGGCTGCCCCAGGCTGAAGGCAAGCCCGGCGCTGGTGCTGGCCAAGGCCTCGAAACCCAGGCTGGCCAGCAGCTTGGCTGAACCGGCGTCCCAGGGGTTGGGCATGACGAAGACACCATCGCGTTGATGCAAGGCCTTGAAGGCTTCGGCTCGCAGGGTTTGCACATCCATGATCAAGCACTCCGGCAGTCGTGAAGAAATCAAAGTAAACCCAGCTGTTCGACATCCGGCGCTCGCGGCAATTCCGGCAGTGCGGCCAGGCCGGGCAGGCGCTGCATGAGCCGCTGGTGGAAACGCTGAGCCAACGCGGCCGCCAGGCGATTGTCAGCCGTATGCAAGAAGATGTACGGGCTGCGCCCCTCCTCGATCCATGCGGCCAGCTTGTCTACCCAAGGGGTCAGGAAGGGTTCGTTGTATTCAAGCGCCGGATGGCCGATGAAGCGCACCTGCGGATGCTGACTGAAAGCAGCTGGTCGTGGTGGAACATTGGGTTTCTTGGACTGGGCGTGCACGATGGCAGGGTCCGAGGAGGTGCAGCTGAACAGCGCCCGGGGGTCGAGGCATACCCGCTCGACGCCCAACTCGGCCAGCAGTCGGTTGAGCGCGCGCTCTTCCTCGCCCTTGGCGAAGAACGTCGGGTGGCGCACTTCCACTGCCACGCTCACGCCTACCTGCTGCAGGAACTGGCGCAGCTCTTCCAGTCGCCCCGGCCCGTACGAAGCGGGCAACTGCAGCCAGTAAGGAGACACGCGTGCCCCGAGCGGCGCCATCAGGCGAATGAAGTCAAAGGCAGGTTCAAGATGGTCGCGCAGGTCGCCGCCGTGGCTGATGTCGCGGGGGAACTTGGCCGTGAAGCGAAAATGCGCCGGCATCGTTGCCGCCCACCGGGCCACCGTGGCAGGTGATGGCCTGGCATAGAACGTCGTGTTGCCTTCGACGGCATTGAATACCTGGCTGTACAGCCCAAGCATCTGCGCGGCGCTGGCGTCGGCAGGGTACAGGTACTCACGCCAGGCGTTTTCGCTCCACGACGGGCAACCAATGAAATAGGGGATGGACGGCAGGCTCATCCGTCAAATGTACAGGTCGAGCCCCAGTACTTCCATGTCCCAGTCAGTAAAGCCTGCTGTGCTCAGGTAACTGGCAAGGGCCGAGGCGGTGCGCCGGTCACGGGCGCGGGGGAACACCATGTCTTGCTGACGGGCTGGCAGCGTGCTGGCACGGCGACGAGCAGCAGGCTCCTGAGGTGCCATGGCAGCCTCTTCTACCAGTTCGACATCATCGGCCACGTCGTCATGCACGGCTGCCTTGCGCGGCGTGCGCTTGATCGGAAAGGACTGTGATGAGAAACCGTCGACACGCATGGCAGGGCATCCGGAACCAATGATGGCAATTTAGCAGCATTGATGGCCCGCCGCTAACGCTCTATTGAGAACTTGACCACACTTTGTGCAAAAGGTTGTAGCACTATCGAGAGCGCCCGACGAACAGCCTCACTGTTTTTTGGGCGTGGCCACGTTGTCACGCAGGTAAATCGGCTGGGCCTGCTCAGCTGCGATGGCGTCACCCCGGTCCCAGGCAAAGCGGGCCAGGCTCAGTACATCAAGGGCGCTGGGCAAGGCAGAGGGGTCGCTTGCGCCAACAGTGACCGCCAGGCGCTCGGCATAGCCCCAGCCTGTGCCTGCCCCAAACCAGGGTCCTTGTGCCCCGGCTGGCAGCGCCACGCGTTCAGGTGGCAGTACCGCTTCATCGCCTTGCAGACGCATTTCCCCCGCTACGGCCTGGTAGCAGCCCCAGTACACCTCGTCCATACGCGCGTCGATGGCGGCGGCCACTTGCTGGGCACCCTGTTGACGCAATGCGCCCTGGGCCAGCGCGGCGAGGTTGGACACCGGCAATACGGGCCGCTCCAGGGCGAAAGCCAGCCCTTGTACCACGCCGATGGCAATGCGCACGCCAGTGAACGCACCCGGGCCACGGCCGAACGCAATGGCATCGACCGTGCCCAAGGCGACGCCGGACTCGGCCAGCAGCTGCTTGATCATCGGCAGCAACTTCTGGGCATGCATGCGCGGGATCACTTCGTAGTGGCTGGTTACCTCGCCGTTATGCAGCAGTGCAACGGAACAGGCTTCGGTAGCGGTATCCAGGGCCAACAAGGTGGTCATCGAACAGGTATCCAGGTGTGAGTGGAAAAAAGCGGGAGTATAGAGCAGCGGCGCCTTCGTGTCCCAAAGGCCCGCCGTGTGGGCCGCCAGGGATACCACAGCATCGCACGAGGCCAAAAACGACGACGGCCCGCAAGCGGGCCGTCGTTCAATGACAACGTGCCGATCAGCTCAGCGCGGCCAGCACCTTGGCAGTGATCGCCTCAACCGAGCCCACACCTTCGATGTGGCTGTACTTGGGCTTGCCACCGTTGGCAGCCGACAGCTTCTGGTAGAAGTCCACCAGTGGCTTGGTCTGGCTGTGGTAGACCGACAGGCGATGGCGAACGGTTTCTTCCTTGTCGTCATCGCGCTGGATCAGGTCTTCGCCGGTGGCATCGTCCTTGCCTTCGACCTTCGGCGGGTTGTACTGGATATGGTAGGTACGGCCCGAGGCCAGGTGCACACGGCGGCCTGCCATGCGGCCAACGATCTCTTCGTCGTCCACGGCGATCTCGACCACGGCATCGATATCCACGCCTGCAGCGACCATGGCCTCTGCCTGCGGGATAGTGCGCGGGAAACCGTCGAACAGGCAACCGTTGGCGCAATCAGGCTGGGCGATGCGCTCTTTGACCAGGCTGATGATCAACTCGTCGGAGACCAGCTGGCCGGCATCCATGACTTTTTTCAGCTCAAGGCCCAGGGGCGTGCCGGCCTTGACCGCAGCACGCAGCATGTCACCGGTGGAGATCTGTGGAATACCGAACTTTTCGGTGATGAACTTTGCCTGAGTACCTTTACCGGCCCCGGGAGCTCCCAGCAGAATTACGCGCATCTTGTGCTCCTCAAATTTTTGTATGCAATTCAATGGATTCGGCAACCAGGGCCAAGTCCGGAAATTCGGTATGACCATGAATCGGTCAGAAGGCTGCTCAAGATACACAGCGCCTGCCAGCCCGACAAGCGTCCCAAAGTTGCATGAATGCACCACTTCAGGTCGAGCGGGCAAGTAGTTGCGCCCAGCGCAACCCCCGTACCGTAGCTGTTCGGTGCCCCCCTGCGCCGTTCTGGAGCAGCCCTGCCCCCTCCCCTCAACCGGTGTTGCGCAGCCCTGCGGCAATACCGGCGATGGTCACCAGCAATGCCTGCTCCAGCGGGCTGTCCAGAGCGGCCTGGCGGTTACGCGAACGGGCCAGCAGTTCTGCCTGTAGCCGATGCAGCGGGTCCAGGTAAGTGTTGCGCAGGCGGATGAATTCCAGCGTTTCAGGGCTATGCGCCAGTAGCACCTGCTGCCCAGTCAGGTTCAGCACCACCTGGCACGACTGCGACAATAGGTCGCGCAGTTGCGCACCTAAAGGCAGCAGGTGCGGTTGCACCAGACTTTGGTCGTAGGCCTCTGCAATTTGTGCATCGGCTTTGGCCAGGACCATCTCCAGCATGTCGATGCGCGTGCGGAAAAACGGCCACTGCTCGCGCATCTGCGCAAGCAACGGGCCCTGCCCGGCGGCCAGCGCATTGTTCAGTGCCGTTTCCCAACCCAGCCAGGCTGGCAGCATCAGTCGGGTCTGGGTCCAGCCGAAAATCCAGGGGATGGCGCGCAGGCTTTCGATACCGCCGGCACGTCGCTTGGCCGGGCGACTGCCCAACGGCAGGCGCCCCAACTCCTGCTCGGGGGTCGACTGGCGGAAGTACTCGACGAAATCCGGGTGCTCACGCACCACGTCGCGGTACGCCTTGACCCCATCGGCAGCCATCTGGTCCATGAGGTCGCGCCAGGCCGGCTGCGGGGGCGGCGGTGGCAGCAGTGTGGCTTCAAGCACGGCGGCCAGGTAGAGGTTGAGGTTCTGCTCGGCTATGCCGGGCAAGCCGAATTTGAAGCGGATCATCTCCCCTTGTTCGGTGGTGCGGAATCGCCCCGCCACCGAACCCGGAGGTTGCGACAAAATGGCGGCGTGAGCCGGGCCGCCGCCGCGCCCCACCGTACCGCCTCGGCCATGGAACAACAGCAACTCGACCTGGTGCTCGGCGCAAATGCGCACCAGGCTTTCCTGCGCGCGGTATTGGGCCCAGGCAGCGGCCGTGGTGCCCGCATCCTTGGCCGAGTCGGAGTAGCCGATCATGACCTCCTGAGGGCCGTGCAGCCCGGCGCGATAACTAGGCAGCGCCAACAGCCGCTGCATCACAGGGCCCGCGTTATCCAGGTCGGCCAGGGTTTCGAACAGCGGCACCACCCGCATCGGGCGGGCCAGGCCGGTCTCCTTGAGCAGCAATTGCACCGCCAGCACGTCCGATGCCGCACCTGCCATTGAAATCACATACGAGCCCAGCGAGGCGCCTGGCGCAGCGGCGATTTCCCGGCAGGTGGCCAGAACCTCGGCCGTCTCGTCCTGAGGCTCGAAGTGGGCTGGCAGCAGTGGCCTGCGGTTGGCCAGCTCCTGTTGCAAGAAGCCGATACGCTGTTCCTCATCCCAATCGGCATACCGGCCCATGCCCAGGTACTCGGTGATTTCGCTCAACGCATCACGGTGGCGCGCGGCATCCTGGCGCACGTCCAGCCTGACCAGGAACAGGCCGAAGGTCACGGCCCGGCGCAGGCAGTCCAGCAGCGGGCCATCGGCAATGATGCCCATGCCGCAGTCATGCAGCGACTGGTGACACAACTGCAACGGTGCAACCAGCTCGCGGTTGTCCACCAGCACGTCAGGCCCAGGCGGTACGCTGGCAGACAGAGCCGAATGCGCCCAACTGCGTGTTGCCCGCAAGCGGTCGCGCAGTTGCTTGAGCAACGCACGGTAAGGCTCCGGACTGTCGCCCACGTGCTCGCGCAAGGCAGCACTGGCCTGTTGCATGGAAAGTTCTGCCGCCAGTGCATCGATGTCGCGCAGGAACAGGTCCGCTGCCATCCAGCGCGCCAGCAGCAGGACTTCTCGGGTGACCTTGGCGGTGACATTGGGGTTGCCGTCCCGGTCGCCGCCCATCCACGAAGCGAAGCGGATGGGGGCTGCCGTCAGTGGCAGACGCTGGCCGGTCGCCTCGTGCAAGGCATGATCGACTTTGCGCAGGTGGTTGGGGATGGCCTGCCACAACGAGTGCTCGATCACGGCGAAGCCCCACTTGGCCTCATCCACGGGCGTCGGGCGTGTACGGCGGATCTCTTCGGTATGCCAGGCCTCGGCAATGAGACGGCGCAAGCGCTCGCGGATTTGCGCGGTTTCAGCAGGCGTCAGGTCGCGATGATCCTGGGCGGCCAGCTGGGCGGCGATGGCGTCGTACTTCTGGATCAGGGTACGTCGCGAGACTTCGGTAGGGTGCGCGGTGAGCACCAGCTGGATATCCAGGTCAGCCAGCTGCTGCGCCAGGGCCTGATCGTCATGGCCGGCCTGCTTGAGGCGGGCCAGCAGCTCAGGCAGCACGCGCGCCTCGAAAGGCTCGGGCTGATCGGCATCGCGACGCCGTATCAGCTGGTATTGCTCGGCCATGTTGGCCAGGTTGAGGAACTGGTTGAACGCCCTGGCCACCGGCAACAGCTCATCATCATCCAGGTCACCCAGGGTCGAGCTGAGCTCTTCGCCTGCGCTGCGTCGATCAGCTTTCGCACTGTGGCGAATGTCCTCGATCTTCTGCAAAAACTCATCGCCATATTGATGACGAACAGTCTCGCCGAGCAACTCTCCCAGCACATGGACATCTTCACGCAGACGCACATCGATATCGGTCATTGGCCCTCTCCGTGGCGCAGCTCGAGCGCCTGGCATGCCTTGTTAGGCTCATCGCGCCGCCTGTAAGGCCGCGACCTTGTGCCAGAGTGCCAAGAGCAAGGCGGCGATGGCAAGCCATGCGGACCCAAAGCAAACTAATGTTGATGGTCACCACTCTCATGCCTTGCATGCCCTAGCAGGCGCCAACAGAGGTCATCATGAAAATTCGTGAACTCGCCCAGCACTGGGAACAGAACGCGGCCGGCACCCTCAGCCGTACCGAACATGTGTTGCACCTTGATCTGGAGTCCGAAGCGCGCCTGGCGGCGCTCATCGACATGTACCCCAAGCGTACCGCCGAAGCGCTGCTTGGCGAATTGGTCGGAGCCGCGCTGGAGGAGCTGGAGGCAAGCTTCCCCTACGTGCAGGGGCATCAGGTCATCGCCACAGATGAGGAAGGCGATCCCTTGTACGAAGATGTAGGTCCCACACCCCGCTTTCTCGCCCTTTCACGGCAGCACCTGCATGCGCTGAATGAGCCTGAGAACGATGAGAAATGATCTTCGCTCGGCCACAATTTCGGTTGCAGATCAGGACTAAAACCGCTTGAGCAGGCAAAAGTTCCGCTGGATTGCAGCTGACCGATTAGTCAGAAAGAGTTACTCGTAATCTGGACTTTTTACTGAACTATTCGAAAATTCTTCCAGTCGGAGCCAATAGCCATCACGCTAAAACCCTGCACACCGGTACTTGTGCGCCATTGAGCTCAAGCGCATGAAAACGGTCCGGGGGATGAGCGATGGACTGCTACGGACATCGTCATTATCAGGAGTGATCCAATGGAGCTGACCACCATGAAAACCCGCACTGTCAAACCTTCATCCACTTACGTGCGCGGGTTCAAGCTGGCCGCGCTGGCCCTGGGCAGTAGCCTGGTCCTGGCTGGCTGTGCAGGCAACCCGCCCACCGAACAGTACGCCGTGACCCAGTCCGCCGTGAACTCTGCCGTCAGCGCAGGCGGCACCGAGTACGCTGCTGTCGAAATGAAAGCCGCTCAGGACAAGTTCAAGCAGGCCGAAATCGCCATGCATGACAAGAAGTACGACGAAGCCAAGCGTCTGGCCGAACAGGCCGAATGGGACGCGCGTCTCGCCGAACGTAAGGCCCAGGCGGCCAAGGCCCAGAAGGCCGTGCAGGACGCCCGTCAAGGCGCCCAGGACGTACGTGAGGAAGGCCTGCGCAGCGCTCAGTGAGCCCTGCCCTGTCTCCCTTAGCCTTCGCACTCGATCAAAGGATGAACACTATGCGCAAACACGTCATGATTCCCGCCCTCCTGGCCCTGAGCGTCGGTCTCGCTGCCTGCTCGCACGACCCGAACGCCAACCTGGAAGCGGCTCGCACCAACTTCTCGTCCCTGCAGAGCGATCCGCAGGCCAGCAAAGTGGCTGCCCTTGAAACCAAGGACGCCCAGGACTGGCTGAACAAGGCCGACAAGGCCTACATGGACCGTGAAGACGAGCAGAAGGTCGACCAACTGGCCTACCTGACCAACCAGCGCGTTGAAGTGGCCAAGCAGACCATCGCCCTGCGCACCGCCGAAGGCGACCTGAAAAACGCCGCCGCGCTGCGCGCACAGGCCAAGCTGGACGCCCGTGACGCCCAGATCGCCAAGCTGCAGCAGAGCCTGAACGCCAAGCAGACCGAACGCGGCACCCTGGTGACCTTCGGCGACGTGCTGTTCGACTTCAACAAGGCTGAGCTCAAGAGCAATGCCTACCCGAACATCACCAAGCTGGCTCAGTTCCTTCAGGAAAACCCTGAGCGCAAGGTGATCGTCGAGGGTTACACCGACAGCGTCGGCTCGGCCAGCTACAACCAGTCCCTGTCCGAGCGTCGCGCCGGCAGCGTGCGCATGGCACTGGTCCGCGCAGGCGTAGACCCAGCTCGCATCGTTGCCCAAGGCTACGGCAAGGAGTATCCGGTAGCGGATAACTCCAGCAACTCGGGCCGCGCCCAAAACCGTCGCGTGGAAGTCACCATCTCCAACGACAACCAGCCTGTTGCACCGCGTTCTTCGATGAAATAACGCCGCACGGCAGGACGAAGAACCCCGCGCTGGAGCGTCCCTCCAGCGCGGGGTTCTTTTTTGGTGCTACCGGTTAGCCACGAAGACCTATCGCACCTGCTGCGGCGTGTCTGCGCCCACACAGCGCACGGCGCGCTTACGGCTGTCGACCAGCACGCCACTGAGGCCTTTTTGCTGGGTGTCGAACAGGACCAGCACACCCTCGGCGCATTGGGCCACCTGCGCTGCCGGCTCCAATGACACCTTGTAGTCTTCGCCGGGTACCGTTTTGAGCATGGTGAAGTCTTGCAGCAACAAGGCATCCTCAGGCTTGGCGAAGTGCAGGTAACCGTAGTACCACAGGGCCCCCACCGTCACGATGATGCTGCCGACTCCTGTCAGGATCAGCGGTATGGCGTTGCGTTCTTCGCTCATTGCGGGTTCTTCTCGTCATAGGCATTGGGCACTTCGGCAAGCCGCCGCAGGCCGGTGAAATGGCTGGGATCATCCAGAAAACGCAGCATCACTTCGCGCCAGGTGGGGTCGGCGAACGTCTGCACGTGCCCACCTCGGGTCAACTGCAGCACTCGAGGCGGCGGCGCCTGCTGATACAGGCGGATGACATTGTTCATCGGCACCAGGTCATCATCGATGCTGTGGAAAAAGAGCTTGGGCGGGCTGGTCAGCTGCCCGACGGACTCGATGGCGCTATCGGCATCGGGCACCAGCCAGGACAAGGGCACCTGAAGTGGCCAGGTCATCCACGAGGTACTCAAGGCGTACTGGCCCACCGCTCGGTAGCTGGCAGGAACGCCGTCGAACACCAGAGCGCTGAAGCGTTCGCGCTGCTCGGGATGGGCCGCCAGGTAGTGGATGGCCATGGCACCGCCCAGACTCTGCCCCAGCAACACCAGAGGCTTGCCCTTGACCTGCGGGGAATGATCGAGCCAGGCCATGGCGGCAGCGATATCCTGATAGACCTCAGGTAGCCGCGGCTTGCCCTCGGACAGCCCGTAGCCTCGGTAGTCGATCATCAGCACCTGGTAACCTTGCTCCGGCAACCAGTAGCTGCCGCCCAGGTGACCGGGCAGATTGCCCCCATTGCCGTGCAGGTGCAGCACCGTGCCCTTGACCGCCACACCTTGCTTGGCCGGCAGCCACCAGGCGTGCAGGCGCACACCGTCGGCGGCAACCAGGGTGACATCGCTGTAAGCGAGCCTGGCCCGCTCAGGCGTGAACGCCTGGCCTCGCTCAGGGTAGAACAGCAAGCCGCTGCACCCGCCCAGCAGCACCAGCAGCATGCCTGCCGTCAGCAGGCGCAGCCCGTTAAAGGATGTTCGCGTAGTCGGTTTCAATACGGTCCAGGCTCAGGTGGTTGAGGAAGTTGGAAAAGCACATCCAGGCCGACAAGGCGTTCAGGTCCCGGAATTGCTCAGGCAGGTACTTGGGCGGCTCCACCAAGCCCTCCTCGACGAGCTGGCGCAGGGTGCGCATGTCTTCGAGGGTGGTCTTGCCGCAGAACAGCAGTGGTATCTGCTCCAGCTTGCCCTTCTTCACGGCCAACTGAATGTAGTTGTAAACCATGATGAAGCCCTTGAGGTAGGACAAGTCCTTGGTAAATGGCAAGCCATTGGGCACCGACCCACGGAATACCCGGCTGGCATTGCTGTAGCTCTGCCCCATGTCGAAGCCCTGTTCCTGGAAGAACTGGTACACCTGCATGAAGTCCGCACCGTCCTCGACCATGTGTATGGCACGGGTCCGGTTGGTCAGTTTGCGCAGGCGGCTGGGGTAGGACGCGAAAGCGATGACTTCCATCAGGATGGCCAGGCCTTCCTGGGTCACCGTCGAGGAAGGCGGGCCCTTGGCCAGGAACGTACAGATAGGCTGGTTCAGGCCGTTGAGTGTGGTGCCCACATGCACCAGCCCCTCGTGGACTTCCAAGGCCCGTACATCACGCGCGTTGAACATGGCATCGGCACGCACCTTGATGTAGTCGGCACCGGCGGCGGCATCGGCCACGATGCCGTCGGACTCGAACACGCGGATGGTCCCTTCGGCTTCGCCGAACACCTTGTTCAACCGGCACTGGAGAATATCCACCGCTTGCTTGGCCGTCAGGTTCTTCGGCTCGTCCTTGAGGTCGCCGCGCCCATCGATGTTGTTCAGGTAGTCCGACAGCATCAAGCCAAGGTCGGCCAGGGTCGGGTCACCGGCATGGAAAACGTCGGAGGCAGCGCCGTACAGCTCCTGGGAAATCAGACCGAAATCTTCCGTGCCCCTGGCCTCGAGCATGCGCACTACCATGCGGTACTCGCGGCACATGCGTTTCATGATCTGCCCCACGGGGCTGAACTGGCCAAGCTGGCGGATGATGTCACGCTCGATGGCCTGGAACTCCGCTTTCACTGCGCTGGAGTCGAACCCAAGTGAGCGCGCCTGGTAATAGGCGCGGTCCACGGCAGGCGGCACCTTGCCCTTGGCCTCGAAGAAGCCGCGGCGGATGCCATCGTCCCACTTGACTGCATCGAGCACGCGAATCGGCGTTTGCGCGGCCACGATACGGTCGGACAGGGCGCGAATGGTTTGCTGGTACTCGTCCACAAAGAAATCCTTATCGGCCGTCAGGCCAAGCCATGTCCCGCTCGTGTCGGGCCACTCAGGTGTCGAGCAGCCTGGGTGGGCGCGCGCCGTTGACGCACCCGCGAATCACCCGAGACCTGCCCTGTCACTTGCCAGCGCGTTTGAAACGCACTGCCTCCACGAACAGGTCCGAATTCGCGGGGTCGTTGAGGTAGGCCAGGACTCGCTCTGGCGGGCTGTCCACCAGCACACCCTCGCCGTTGTCCTGCGCCACTTCGGTGCTGTGCCCGCTCAATTCCTTGCTGCCCAAGGCCTGCTGCACTTGCTGCACATCGAGGTTATAGACCACCAGCTCCTTGCCATCGACGATATCGAAACCACCGATCACGTAGTTGCCCCCAAGTTCGCCCGGCACCCGCGCCGACAGGTACCAGCGATTACCCTGCTGGGCCACGTTGAACACATAGGTCTGCGCAGATTTGCCCTTGGGTGTAGCCACCGCCCTGTAGGCCCCTGCGTCGGCACGCGTGATGACCAGCTTCAGCGGCTCGCCCCAGGCGTCCTTGGTGGTCCAGCTGCCCACAAGCCCCTTGGGTGCCGAGGACTTGCCTGGCAGCGGTTCGGAAAATGTCACCAGACAACCGCCCAGCATCAGGAATGACAGCGTCAATAGCACCACACGCCAGGCTTTCATCAGGTTTTCTTCCTCGAAAAGGTCGGGCTCAAGCCGACGCCAGCACCAACTGCAGGTATCGGGTAAGCATCGCCAGCATCGGCCCATCGGCCTGCGCCTCGGCGTGCTTGAGCAGGCCCTGATATTCCATCTGCTCGATAATCGCCGTCAACATCTGTGCATCCTGTTCCGGCTGCCGCGAGCCAACGACTTGTAGCAGCTGGCGCGTACCGTGCAGCAGAATCTGCTCGTGGGCACACACCAGCTCGGCCAGGCGTGGGCACAACAGCGCTTCCTGGCGAAACGCCTGCTCGGCCATCATGAAATCACGGCGGGTGAGCAGTTGGCGCTGCACATAATCGGCCGTCATGCGCGCCACCTCATCGGCCAGTTTTGCCCGTGCCTGGGGGCTGCCGTCGCCCTGGGCCAGCAGTTGGCGCAGCACCGCTTCGGTGTTGAGCCAGAGCTTGGCCATGTAGGCGGCGCTGCGCTCGACGTACTGGGCGAACGTGTCGGTGAGCAGGTCCTCGATATCCTTGAAGTAGTAGGTGGTGGCCGACAGCGGTACCCCTGCCTCTGCGGCGACGGCACGGTGTCGCACGCCCCGAACGCCATCGCGCACCACGATGCGCATGGCGGCGTCCAGAATCAGTTGGCGGCGCTGTTCGCTGCCTTGCCGGGCCGTCTTGCGACCCTGGTAACGCACGCTTTCGGCAACGGCGGTGGCGATGCCGGCAGCCCCTTGTTGAGCCATGGCGGTTGTCATGGAGTACCTCATGTACGGTGTCTGGTCGGAGCATGCCCGTTCGCGTCCGATCTGGCCCCAGGCATTGGAATCGTAGATTCACTTGGCCAAGGATTGAATCGCGAGCGGGCCGGTGATGACAACATAAAGCTTCGGGCAAGAAAAAGCCGCCTGAAAAGGCGGCTTTTTCGACTTCACTCAGGCCTGCGGACGCATGTGCGGGAACAGGATCACATCGCGGATCGATGGCGAGTTGGTCAGCAGCATCACCAGGCGGTCGATGCCGATGCCCTCGCCCGCCGTTGGCGGCATGCCATATTCCAGCGCGCGCACGAAGTCGGCATCGTAGTGCATGGCCTCGTCGTCACCGGCATCCTTCTCGGCCACCTGGGCCAGGAAGCGCTCGGCCTGGTCTTCGGCATCGTTGAGCTCGGAGTAGGCGTTGGCAATTTCGCGCCCGCCGATGAACAGTTCGAAACGGTCGGTCACCGCAGGGTTCTCGTCGTTGCGACGGGCCAGCGGCGAAACCTCGAACGGGTACTCGGTAATGAAGTGCGGCTGCTCCAGCTTGTGCTCGACCAGCTCTTCGAAAATCATCACCTGCAGCTTGCCCAGGCCTTCATGGCCCAGCACCTTGGCCCCTGCCTTGCGGGCGATGTCGCGGGCGCGGTCGACATCCTGCAGGTCGGCAGCGGTCAGCTCGGGGTTGTACTTGAGGATCGAGTCGAACACCGACAGGCGCACGAACGGCTCGCCGAAGTGGAAGACCTTGTCGCCGTACGGCACATCGGTAGAGCCCAGCACCAGCTGCGCCAGCTCGCGGAACAGTTCCTCGGTGAGGTCCATGTTGTCGCGGTAGTCGGCATAGGCCTGGTAGAACTCGAGCATGGTGAACTCAGGGTTGTGGCGCGTCGAAACCCCCTCGTTGCGGAAATTGCGGTTGATTTCGAAGACCTTCTCGAAGCCACCGACGACCAGACGCTTGAGGTACAGCTCAGGCGCGATACGCAGGAACATGGCCATGTCCAGGGCATTGTGGTGGGTTTCGAACGGCTTGGCCGCTGCACCGCCCGGGATGGTCTGCAACATCGGCGTCTCGACTTCGAGGAAGTCGCGTTCGATGAGGAACTTGCGAATGTGCGAGATGACCTGCGAGCGCACGCGGAAAGTGTGGCGTGTTTCTTCGTTGACCATCAGGTCGACGTAGCGCTGGCGGTAGCGCTGCTCGGTGTCGGTCAGGCCGTGGTGCTTGTCGGGCAGCGGGCGCAGCGACTTGGTCAGCAGGCGCACCTGGGTCATCTCGACGTACAGGTCACCCTTGCCCGAGCGGGCCAGGGTGCCCTCGGCGCTGATGATGTCGCCCAGGTCCCAGGTCTTGACCGCAGCCAGGGTTTCTTCGGGCAGGGTCTTGCGGTTGACATAGACCTGGATACGGCCGGTCATGTCCTGGATGACCATGAACGAGCCACGGTTGAGCATGATACGGCCCGCTACCTTGACCGGGATCGCGGCTGCTTCCAGCTCTTCCTTGGTCTTGTCCGCGTACTGTTTCTGCAGGTCGTTGCAGTAGCTGTCGCGACGGAAGTCGTTGGGGAAGGCATTGCCCTTGACGCGTTCTGCGGCAAGCTTTTCCTTGCGCAGGGCGATCAGGGCGTTCTCTTCCTGTTGCAGGTCTTGCGATTCGGTCTTCAGGTCGCTCATGTCGTCTTTGTTTCCATCAGGTATTCGTTGCCCTTGGCGGGCAGGGCGCGCGTCACCGGCAAGGGGCCGGTGGCGCGGCGATAGGGTGTGGCTTACAGCCCCTGCTTGAGGCTCGCTTCCAGGTACTGGTCAAGGTCACCGTCCAGCACTTTCTGGCAATCGCTGCGTTCCACGCCGGTACGCAGGTCCTTGATGCGCGAGTCGTCCAGCACGTAGGAGCGGATCTGGTGGCCCCAGCCAATGTCCGACTTGCTGTCTTCCAGCGCCTGCGAGGCCGCATTGCGTTTCTGCATTTCCAGCTCGTACAACTTGGCCCGCAGCATTTTCATGGCGGTGTCCTTGTTGGCATGCTGGGAGCGTTCGTTCTGGCACGCCACCACGGTGTTGGTCGGCACGTGGGTGATACGCACTGCCGAGTCGGTGGTGTTGACGTGCTGGCCACCGGCGCCCGAGGAGCGGTAGGTATCGATGCGCAGGTCCGATGGGTTGATCTCGATTTCGACCTTGTCGTCAATTTCGGGCGAGACGAACACGGCCGAGAACGAGGTGTGGCGGCGGGCACCAGAGTCGAACGGGCTCTTGCGCACCAGGCGGTGCACGCCGATCTCGGTGCGCAGCCAGCCGAAGGCGTACTCGCCCTTGATGTGCACGGTGGCGCCCTTGATGCCAGCCACTTCGCCCTCGGAGAGTTCGATGATGGTAGCGTCGAAGCCACGCTTGTCGGCCCAGCGCAGGTACATGCGCAACAGGATGTTGGCCCAGTCCTGCGCCTCGGTACCGCCGGAGCCGGCCTGGATGTCGAGGTAGGCGTTGTTCATGTCCATCTCGCCGCTGAACATGCGACGGAACTCGAGCTGGGCCAGGTTTTCTTCAAGGCCTTGCAGTTCGGTCACGACGTCGCCGACAGCGCCTTCGTCGCCCTCTTCCACGGCCATGTCCAGCAGGTCCTTGCAGTCAGCCAACCCGTTGGACAGTTTGTCCAGGGTCTCGACGACCTGCGCCAGCATGGACCGCTCACGGCCCAGGGCCTGGGCATACTCAGGCTTGTTCCAGACGTTGGGGTCTTCCAGCTCGCGATTGACTTCGATCAGGCGGTCATGCTTGAGATCGTAGTCAAAGATACCCCCGAATGGACTGGGAGCGGTCGGAGAGGTCCTTGATGGTGTTCAGGATCGGTTGGATTTCCATGGGCAGGCTACTCGTGCGAATTCGGTGAAAAGCCTGCGAGTATAACGCCATTCATGCCAGGGCGGCAGTCCCGCCGGGCAGCCCCGCCGGGCAGCCGCGCTCAAATCGCCCGATCGATCAGCCCGAGTCTTGTCCTGATGCGCACCTGATATTTTTGCCAGTTTCTCGATCATGGATTTTACGCATTACTAAATGCGTCAATCCACTGAGTACGGACCGCTATCATGCACGCGCTCTCACATCCTCTGTATTCGCGCACTCATCCCAAACTACTACCCTCATTGATCGTCCTGGCCTTGAGTTGGGCAAGCACGACAACAAATGCGCTGGAAGCCGGTAAGCCGTCGCATGACACGAATACCCTGACAATCATCCCCGCAGCCGAGGACATGCCAGAACCTGGGCTGGAACTGGAAGACCCACCTGTAGCAATAGTCGAAGAGACAACCGCAGACAACCCCTTGCCTCCCTCGAACGACCCAGCAGCCGAGGCTCGCGAGCTTTCGACGCTCAGGACACTGGGCGTGCGCGGTGGAAACCGCATCAATATCTCCCGCGCTGGCCAGTTCGTCAGCATCAGCTACAGTAACCCTCGCATGCGTCAAGGCGACACCTTGAGCATCAGCCTGGCGCCCAAAGGATCTCGACAGACCACCTTCGTCTCCAAACCCATGACCTCCTATGGGGCCGGACCGATAAGCCTTGTCCTGCCGATACGCGAATTGGCAAGTTACGTCGGGCGTGAAGCGGATATTACCGTCGCTATTGGCAGGGGCAATAATCGCCTGGTGTACTCACGCCCGCGAACGATTTCGGTCGTAGCCACCAGCGGGAATGACGTCGCCGCCAGCCTCAATACCCGCTATCGCAATACCGCCAGCCGCTGTTCTTACTCTGGAAGAAACGATTACCCGGCTTACTACTGCAACGGCATCGTCATCCGCTCAGTGGACAACGGTGCATTCGACCCTTGGTTACCCAGCCCCTCGGCCCTTCAAGTACAGGGTATTTCGTTTTCCTATTACAGAATCGACTCAGCGGTCACCGACTTCTACCGCAGGGCCGGCTTCATCTTCTTTCCCCAACGCGAGGCACTCCGCCAGGGCAGAGCTGTAGAGTTCGAGTGCATCTATGCTCATGACGCCTGGACCTTTGCAGGCGAGCGCCAGAAACACGGCTGTGGCCGCAGAACCAGGGCACTGACCCCGGGCGACAACAGCAGTTGCGAAGCGGTGAATGCAACGACCTATCAAAGTTGGGTGGCATTCACAAAGGGGCTTTCCCATATCTCCTACCAATGCTCGCTCAGCACGATGAATGCCGGGCAGTTTGCACTCAGCGTAGCTGTACGCAACCTCCCGCAGTCGACGTTTCCCAACCTGCAAATGGCCAGATGGAATGAACTTGTGGCGAAAATCTGGCTGGCCAATGGTGAAACGCTGCCCTTGAACGCGGCGCAATCCAGCACAATCGGCACACGCCTGCCGATCGAGGCCTTTTTCTATCGCCGAAATGACGCCACATCGTTGAACGACGCCAAGACATTTCAGCGCAAATATAAAGAAAGGACCAACCTCTGGGTGCCGATCGTCGCGCTAGACCTGCGCCAAGTGAAAGGATATCCCTTCACTTATGCCGACACGGACCAAGCCGTTTCGCGATGAAGCTCCTCATTGGAAAGCTCAAGCAACCCCAACTTGGTTACGCCCGCTGTTCTTGGCCTGGTACAGCCCCTTGTCCGCCGCCGAGATCAATTGCCGGCAGTGGCTGCCGATGGGCGGAACCTGCGTGGCCAGGCCCACGCTGACGGTCAGGTGCGCCCCGGCAGACGGTGCCATGTGCTCGATCGCCAGGCCCTGCACGCTCTGGCGCAGTTTCTCGGCGACCAGCCTGGCGCCACCTGGGGAGGTGTTGGGCAACACCAGGGCAAACTCCTCGCCGCCGTAGCGGGCCGGAAGGTCACTGGGCCGCGAGCACGAGCCACGGATGGCTTCTGCCACGCGCCGCAGCGCTTCGTCACCGGCCAGGTGGCCAAAGGTATCGTTGTAGGCCTTGAAATAATCGACGTCGATCATCAACAACGACAACTGTTGCTGCTCGCGCATCGCCCGTCGCCACTCAAGCTCCAGGTACTCATCGAAATGGCGTCGATTGGACAGCCCCGTCAAGCCATCGGAGTTCATCAGCCGTTGCAGCATCAGGTTCGAATCGAGCAACTGCTGCTGGCTGACCCGCAGGGCGCGGTAAGCCTCGTCGCGCTGCAGCAAGGTGAGGTAGGAGCGCGAGTGATAGCGAATGCGCGCCACCAGCTCGATGGTATCGGGCAGTTTGACCAGGTAATCGTTGGCCCCGGCCGCGAACGCGGCGCGCTTGACCAGCGGGTCCTCCTTGGTCGACAGCACGATGATCGGGATGTCCTGGGTGGCCGGGTTGCTGCGGTACTCACGCACCAGCGTCAGGCCATCGAGCCCCGGCATGATCAGGTCCTGCAGAATTACCGTGGGCTTGATGCGCATGGCCTGCTGCACCGCCTGGTGCGGGTCGGCGCAAAAATGAAAATCGATGTTGTCTTCATGGGCCAGGCCCCGCCGCACGGCTTCGCCGATCATGGCCTGATCGTCTACCAGCAGCACCATCGCCGAGTTTTCATCGGCGGCGGCGAACCCTTCGATGGGGAGCTCAGTCATGACTGTTCACCTGAACACGGCCGGCCAGGCGGCATGATTCGTTACACTTCGTCATTGTGCAAAAACTTCCGTCAGACGCCCGGCTATGCCTTCAAGCGGGCGGATTTCCACTGCGGCATCAATCGCCGCAGCAGCCTTGGGCATGCCATAGACAGCACTGCTGGCCTGGTCCTGGGCAATGGTCAGAAAACCCCGTTGGCGCATCATCTTGAGCCCCTGTGCTCCGTCACGTCCCATGCCGGTGAGCAGCACCCCCACCGCCTCGCCTGACCAGTAGCGCACCACGCTTTCGAAGAAGACGTCGATCGAGGGGCGGTAGATTTCATTGACCGGTTCGGCAGTGTAGGCCAGTTGCCCGTTCTGTAGCAGACGCAGATGGTGGTTGGTTCCGGCCAACAGCACCTGGCCAGGTTGCGGTGGTTCCCCTTCGCGTGCCAGGCGCACTGGCAGCCCGGCTGCACTGCTGAGCCATTCGGCCATGCCGGCGGCAAATACCTGATCCACATGCTGAACCAGCACGATCGCGGCCGGAAACCCTGCTGGCACCCCTTTGAGCAGTACCTCCAGGGCCGCCGGGCCACCTGCTGATGAACCGATAGCCACCAGCCCTCGTCGCTGGCTTGCTTCACGCAGCGGTGCGGCAACCGGCCTGGGCGTCGGCGGGCGCTGCTGGCCAATCAGCCAGCTGATGTTGAGAATCTTGCGCAGCAATGGCGCGGCGGCTTCACGGGCGTCGCAAGCCCCCAGCGCCGGTGTATCGACCACATCCAGCGCACCATGCCCCATGGCTTCGAATACCCGGTGCACATTCTGCTTGCGATCGACCGTGACGATGACGATGGCGCACGGGGTATCGGCCATGATCCGACGAGTCGCTTCTACGCCATCCATCACCGGCATGATCAAGTCCATCAGGATCAGGTCCGGCTGCCGTTCCTGGCAGCGTTGCACAGCTTCGGCACCGTTGCTGGCTACCCACACCACTTCATGGGCAGGTTCCAGCGCGACGGCGCGGCGCAAGGCCTCCACTGCCAAGGGCATGTCATTGACGATGGCGATCTTCATCCGTGAGCACCTCCGATCAGTTCGACTACAGCATCGAGCAACGCATCGTCGTGGAAACTGGCTTTGGCCAAATAATAGTCGGCCCCGGCATCCAGGCCACGCCGTCGGTCTTCCTCCCGGTCCTTGTAGGAAACCACCATGACAGGCAGCGATTGCAGGCGCTGGTCCCGGCGCAGCAGGGTAACCAGTTCGATGCCGTCCATACGCGGCATGTCGATGTCGGTGATCAGCAAGTCGAAATCGTCGCCGCGCAGGGCATTCCAGCCATCCATGCCATCGACCGCCACCGCGACGTCGTAGCCGCGATTGCCCAGCAGCTTGCGCTGCAGCTCGCGCACAGTCAGCGAGTCGTCGACGACCAGTACGCGTTTGCGCGCCAGACCAGAGGCGCCGGCACCGCCGCGCTCGACGCGCTCGAGCGTGCCGGTGCTGAGCAGTTTGTCGACCGAGCGCAGAATGTCCTCCACATCGACGATCAGCACCACCGAACCGTCGTCCAGCAGCGCCCCTGAAGAAATGTCCTGCACTTTACCCAGACGCGGGTCGAGCGGCATCACCACCAGCACCCGCTCGCCGATCAGGCGCTCGACGGCCACGCCATACAAGCGCTCGCGCTCGCGAATGACCACAACCCGCAGGCTGTCCTGGTCGGTTTGCCCGGCCGGCCGGTGCAGCAACTGGCTGGCCGCTACAAGACCGATGTGCTGGCCGTCATGCCAGAAATGCTGCCGCCCTTCAATCTGCACGATGTCGTTGGCGTCCACCGCCAGGGTGTGTTCGATATGCGCCAGGGGGAAGGCATAGGCTTCCCCGCCGACTTCCACGACCAGGCTGCGCACGACCGACAAGGTCTGCGGTACCTGCAGGTGGAAGCGGCACCCCAGTCCGGGCGTCTGGGTCAGTTCGATTGCCCCGCGCAACTCGCGAATCATGTGCTGCACGGCGTCAAGGCCCACACCTCGCCCAGACACTTCGGTCACCGTGTCCCGCAGGCTGAAGCCTGGCAGGAAGAGGAACGTGAGCAATTCATCGTCACTCATCCGCGCGACGGTTTCGGCTGGAGACAGGGCACGCTCGACGATGCTGGCACGCAGGCGATCCAAGTCCACACCGGCACCGTCGTCCATCAGCTCAAGGCTCAGCATCCCGGCATGGTGCGAGACGCGCAGGCGGATCAGCCCCTCTTCGGGCTTGCCCGCCAACAGCCGCCTGTCTGGCAGTTCGATGCCATGATCCACCGCGTTACGCAGCAAGTGGGTCAGCGGAGCCTCGAGCTTTTCCAGCACGTCACGATCGACCTGGGTTTTCTCGCCTTCGATGACCAGGCGCACCGGTTTGCCCAGGGCGCGCCCCAGGTCGCGCACCATGCGGCTCTGCCCGGCCAGCACATCGGCAAACGGGCGCATGCGGCAGGCCAGGGCGGTGTCGTAGAGCAGTTGCGCGCGCTGGCTGGCCTGCCAGCCGAATTCGTCCAGATCGGCCGCTTGCTGACGCAGGATCTGCTGGGTCTCGGCCAACAAGCGTTGGGTCTGGGCCAAGGCTTCGAGTACCTCGTTACCCTGGCCGCTGTCTTCGAGTTGCAGGCGCAAGCCATCAAGCGCCTGCATGCCCTGGCCATGCATGCGCTTGAGGCGCTGCAAGGTGGCCAGGTAAGGCTTGAGACGCTGGGTTTCCACCAGGGATTTGCTGGACAGGTCGAGCAGGCTGTTGAGCCTGTCGGCGGTCACTCGCAGCACCCGCTCGCCCCCTTCGACCGTGCGCTTGCCGGCCTTGCGACGTGGGGCGGGCTCGACATCGGCCGTCGGCTCAGACGCCGGTGCAGGCGGCGCGGTCGGTGTCTGGCTCGCAACCGGCGGTGGCGCCATCGGTGGACGGGCCTGCGCGGGGGCGGCAGGTGCAGCGCTCGGCCTGCCGGGCTCCAACACGGCGGCCATCAGCACCAGAAAGCCGGGCACACCGTCCTGGGCGGCCGTGTCGCCAGGCGTAGCAATGCGCATCAACAGGTCGGTGCCCTGCAGCAGCGCGTCGATGTGCTCAGCGCTCAGGCGCAGGCGGCCTTCCTGGGCCGCCACCAGGCAGTCCTCCATCACGTGCGCAACGCTGACACCGGCATCCACGCCAACGATGCGTGCAGCCCCTTTGAGGGAATGGGCTGCGCGCATGCAGGCTTCCAGCTGGTCGGCCTGGGTAGGGTTGCGCTCCAGTGCCAGGAGCCCGGCGCTGAGCACCTGCGTCTGGGCCTCGGCTTCAAGGCTGAACAGTTCGAGCAACGAGGCGTCGCGCATTTGCTCAGGGGTCATGACAGGCTCCGCTGTACGGCAGACAACAGCTGTTGCTCATCCAGCACACGCACGCTGCGCCCGCGCCATTGCAGCACCGCTGCCGTAAAGCGCATGGCGTCGTGAGCAGGGTCGGTGGGCCGATCAAGCCGGTGAATACCGTCGATTTCCTCGACGGCCATGACCACCGGACCACCCTCGGCTGCCAGGATCAGCATGCGTGGCAAGCCCCGATTGTTGCGCTGTTCAGTCACGCCGCCTGGGGTACCCAGCAGCTCCTGCAACGACAGGCACGGCACCAGGGCACCCCGCACATTGGCAACGCCCAACAGCACGCGCGAGCGCTGATGGGGTAGCGAATGCACGGCCTGCAAGGGCGCGATTTCGGCCAGGCATGCCGTAGGCAACGCCAGCCACTCCTCCCCCAGGCGGAACAACAGCATCGAGCGCCCTGTACAGGCCTGCTCGACCGCCTCCAGGTCCGGCTGTGCGTCGGTGTCCTGCACCAGTGCGTAGCGGTCCAGCAGGCGCGTGGCCGCGGCGGCGTACACCTCGCAGTTGCGACAATGGACATGACGCTCAAGCAGCGGGCATTGCTTGTTGCCATGCACGCCGATGCGATTCCAGCAGTCATCGATGCGCACATCGGTTTCGGCGAGCAGGTCGGTCACAGCCTCATCGTTCATCGGTCGGCCTCCCGACCCGCACGCATGGCACGGCTTTGCAGACGCTGGGCCCCGGCCTGGTCACCCTGGGCCTGCAAGAGCGCGGCCAGGTGAACGAGCGCTTCGGGGTGCTGCGGCTCAAGGTACAGCGCCTTGCGGTAGTGAACCTGTGCTTGTTGCAAATCACCTTCGGTGTCGCTGAGCAGACCCAACCAATAGTACACCTGGGCCGACGGTGGGTACTGGCGCAGGTAACGCTGGCAGGCATCACGCGCCTGCTGGCTATTGCCGGCATTGGCATGCTCGGCAATGCTTGCCAGCAATTCGCGGGCGCCGAGCCCGGTAGCTTCGACGGCCTGCCGGTCAGGCACAGACCCAAGAGACCCGCGCATGCGTGGCAGGGGGACATTGGTCGGCCGGTGGCCGGTCAACGGCTTGATGGGTTCGCGTTGAATCGGCACGGCCGGCGCCGGTCGTTGCTGAGCCAAATCGTCTTGGCGCACATAGGCAAAAGACTGGGCAATGCCCACCGGACGCATGCCAAGGCGAGCCAGCAGGCTGCCTTCGGCGGGCCCGATGAACAGCACGCCTTGGGGGTGAAGCAGGCGCTTGAGGGTTTCGAACACCCGTTGCTGGGTGGGCACATCGAAATAGATCAGCAGGTTGCGGCAGAACACGAAGTCGTAGAGGCCCTCCCGGCTGGCCAATGCCGGATCAAGGACATTGCCGACGTGCAGGGTCACTTGCTGGCGCACACGGTCATGCACGCGATGGCCCTCGTCGATGGCATCGAAGTACCGTTCGCGAAAACCCAGGTCGTCGCCACGAAACGCGTTGCGCCCGTAAAGACCCTGGCTGGCCTTGGCCACAGAGGCAGGGCTGATGTCCATACCGTCGATCAGGAAGGATGCCGGGGCGATGCCGGCATCGAGCAGCGCCATCGCCAGCGAATAGGGCTCCTCCCCTGTCGAACAAGGCAGGCTGAGCAAGCGCACAGGGCGAGCGGCGGCCAATTCGGCCAGGCGTTTGTGCGCAAGGCTTGCCAGGGCAGTGAAGGACTCGCGGTAGCGGAAGAACCACGTCTCCGGCACGATCACCGCTTCGATCAGCGCCTGCTGCTCGGCCGGCGATTGCTGCAGGCGCAGCCAGTAGTCGTCCAGACCGCTGACACCCAGCGCCGCGCTGCGCTGACGCAGGGCACGCTCGACCATCGATGCGCCCACCGACTCGACGTCCAAACCTATGCGCTCACGCAGAAAATGAAAGAAATGCCGCTCGTTCATGCGCAGGTCCCGCCCTGTGCGTCAGGGTACAGCACACGGTGCACGGCCTCGGGCAACACCTGGTCGACCTCGATGCGCTGCACCAGCCCCTGGGCATCCTGGCGGACCGGCCCCAGGTAAGGTGCGGGGTCATTGTCCACGCCATAGGGTTTGAATTCATCAGCACGGCAGCGCAGGGTTTCGGTGGCGTGCTCCAGAATCAGGCCCAGTTGCAGTGCGCTGCGATAGCGCACCAGCACCAGGCGGGTACTGGTACGTTGCAGCGCCGGCCGCCCTATGCACAAGGCAGCCAAGTCCACCACCGGCACCAACTGGCCACGGTGGGCAAGAACACCCGCCACCCAATGCGGCGCTTGCAGCACTGGCTTGAGAGGCTGACGGGGCAGCACCTTGATTACCTCCTGCACGGACAGGGCAAAACGCTGGTCACCCAGGTGAAACTGCAGGTACAGCGCGCCGTTGTCGTGGCCTGCCGGCACGGCGCGCGGTTGCATGTCGATCATCGTCTTCAGACTTTGAAGCGCGACACGCCGCCGCGCAGACCGGCGGCGACCTGGCTCAGCTCGTCGATGGCAAAACTGGCCTGGCGCAGCGACTCCACAGTCTGGGTACTGGCGTCGCTCAATTGCGCCAGCGCCTGGTTGATCTGCTCGGCACCGGTGGCCTGGGCCTGCATGCCCTCGTTGACCATCAGTACCCGCGGCGCCAGTGCCTGGACCTGATGGATGATCTGGCTCAGTTGCTCACCGACCTGCTGAACCTCGAACATGCCGCGGCGCACCTCTTCGGAAAACTTGTCCATGCCCATGACCCCGGCCGACACGGCCGACTGAATCTCACGCACCATCTGCTCGATGTCATAGGTCGCCACCGCCGTCTGGTCGGCCAGGCGGCGCACTTCGGTGGCCACTACGGCGAAACCGCGGCCATATTCCCCGGCCTTCTCGGCTTCGATGGCCGCGTTGAGCGACAGCAGGTTGGTCTGGTCGGCCACCTTGACGATGGTGACGACCATCTGGGTGATGTTGCTGGCCTTCTCGTTGAGGATGCCCAGCTTGGCGTTGACCAGGTCGGCCGCACCCATGACCTGGTGCATGGTTTCTTCCATGCGCGCCAGCCCCTGCTGGCCAGAGCCGGCCAGGCTCGACGCCTGATCGGCGGCCGAGGTGACTTCGGTCATGGTGCGCACCAGGTCGCGGGACGTGGCGGCGATTTCACGCGACGTGGCACCGATTTCGGTCGTGGTCGCAGCCGTCTCGGTGGCGGTAGCCTGCTGCTGCTTGGAGGTGGCCGCGATTTCCGTCACCGAGGTGGTGACCTGCACCGACGAGCGCTGCGCCTGTGCCACAAGATTGGCCAGGGCCTCGGCCATTTCATTGAAGCCGCCCTGAACCGCACCGAACTCGTCCTGGCGGTCCAGGTTCAGGCGCATGCTCAGGTCACCCGAGCGAAGCCTGTCCAGCGCAGTCACGATGAGGCTCATGGGCGAGGTAATGGCGCGCAGCAGTAGCAGGCCACAGATACCGGCAGCCACGATGGCCAGCAACAGCGACACGACCATGCTGCCCTTGGCCGTGTTCACCGCGCTGACGATTTCCCGGGTGGCGGCGTCGGCGGCCAAGCGATTATGTTCGATCACCTCGTTCAGGTGCTTGCGCCCTTCGACCCAGGTGGGGGTCAGCACTTGGGCGATCAAGCGCTGGGCTTCGGCATAATTGCGTTCTCGATACGCATCGAGCACCTGATTGACGTTCTGCATGTAGGCTTGTTCGAGCTTCACGAAGGCGTCGAAGCGGGCCTGGTCCTCGCCATCGCGAATGGTGGTCTGGTAACTGGCCATGTGTTGCTTGAGCCGGTCTTCGAAACTCTTGAAGAGTTCGATGTCGGCTGAGCTGATCTCGCGCCGGTCAGAAAGCCCGACCAACTGCTGGCTGGTGACGTAACTGTCCACCCATGCGCTGCGGATCATCGAGCTGTAGTAGACCCCCGGAATGCTGTCGGCCCCAACTTCCTGCTCGGCAGATTCGATGGTCACCAGGCGTGAATAGGCCGCCACGATCATCAGCAGCATGATGGCGATGATCACGGCGAAACTTGCCAGGATCCGTTGGCGCAACGTCCAGTTCTTCACATTCAGCCCTCAGGGATTCACTACGAGCAGGAAAAATCGCCGAAGTATAGCCCAGGCGTCCTACAGAATTGCGCGTCAAATTCTGACAGAACGCCCCGCCACCGCAGTGATCCTCCCGATTGGGCCAAGCTGCACGCGCGGCTTATCCCTGCCGCGCCTGCTTTTCCAGCTCCTCGCGCAACCCCTGGGCCAACCCCAGCTGGCGCGCCAGTTCGTCCAGGTAAGCACGCTCCATGTAGTTTTCCTGATCGACCATCATCACGCTGGCCAGGTACATCTCGGCAGCGATTTCCGGCGTCTGGGCTGCCCGGGCCACCTCGGCCGGGTCCAGCGGCTTGTCGAGCTCCGCATGCAGCCACTGCTGCACTTCACGGTCACCGTCCAGGCGGGTGAACTCACCCTCGATCAGCGCACGCTCGCGCTCATCCACATGGCCGTCCGCCTTGGCCGCAGCGACCAGTGCGCGCAGCACGGCCTGGCTGTGCTGCTCCACCTGGGCCGCAGGTACGCGGTCCACCGTCTGCGGCTCTACTGCAGGGGCCTGTTGGTTGGCCTGCTGGGCCTGCCAGTTGCCATAGGCCTTGTAGGCAAGCACGCCAAGCGCGGCCAGCCCCCCGTAGGTGAGCGCCTTGCCGCCAAACTTGCGGGCTTTCTTGCTGCCGAGCAACACGCCCAGCGCACCGCCGCCAAGCAGGCCGCCACCTGCGCCTGACAGCAACCCGCCGAGCCCGCCGGCGCCTGTACCCGTCTTGGCCCCGCCCGCCTGCTTTTCTAGCAGCTGCTGGCCGGATTTGAGCAATTGATCAAGCAAACCCCGGGTATTCATCATGCGCATCTCCACATCAGGGAAGTCAGCAGCCAGAGTAAGACTTGCCCCACATCACGCCACAGAGGATTTGCTTCCAGATGTTGCATCGTCGCAGGCCGGCGGCGGCTTGCCGGTGCCTAGAGGCCCGCCGCCGGCATCCAGGGCTTCTTAGTCACGCAGGTCCGATTCGTGAATGGGGCTCGACCGGCTGGTGGCCCGCTGATATTGCGCCGGCCAGGTGGCCTGGTGGCCGCCCAGGTCGTCGTCTGCATGCAGCGGCCAGTACGGGTCGCGCAGCAGCTCCCGGGCCAGGAAAATCAGGTCGGCCTGGCCTGTGCGCAGAATGTGCTCGGCCTGGGCCGGCTCGGTGATCATGCCCACGGTGCCCGTGGCCATTTCCGACTCCTTGCGCACGCGCTCGGCAAAGCGGGTCTGGTAGCCAGGACCGGTCGGGATCTCGGCATTGCTGGACGTGCCGCCCGAAGACACATCGATCAGGTCCACCCCAAGCATACGCAGGCATCGGGCCAGCTCGACGGTTTCGTCCGGGTTCCAACCATCTTCGACCCAGTCGGTGGCCGACACCCGCACGAACAATGGCAACTCGGCCGGCCAGACCGCACGAACCGCTTCGACCACCTGCAAGGTCAGGCGGATACGGTTCTCGAAACAGCTGCCGTATTCATCCTGACGCTGATTGCTGAGCGGCGACAGGAACTGGTGCAACAGGTAACCGTGGGCCGCGTGCACTTCGACCACTTTGAAACCCGCCTCCAGCGCGCGCTTGGCCGAGGCGACAAAAGCCTGCACCACGTCCTGGATCTGCGCATGGGTCAGTTCACTGGGCACGGTGTGTTCAGGATCGAACGCGATTTTCGACGGCCCCACCGGCTGCCAGCCGCCCTCCTCCGACGTGACGCTGCCATGCTTGCCTAGCCACGGGCGGTAGGTACTGGCCTTGCGCCCGGCATGGGCGAGCTGGATACCCGGGATTGACCCTTGGGCGGTGATGAAACGGGTGATGCGCTGCAAGGGGACGATCTGCGCGTCGTCCCACAGGCCAAGGTCTTCAGCGGTGATACGACCGTCGGCCGTGACTGCCACGGCCTCGGTGACGACCAGGCCCGCCCCGCCGACGGCACGGCTGCCCAGATGCACGAGGTGCCAGTCGTTGGCCAGGCCATCGACCGAGGAATACTGGCACATTGGTGATACGGCGATGCGGTTCGGCAGGGTCAGCTGACGCAGGGTGTAAGGCTCGAGCAGCATGCTCATGAGGGCACCTCCCAATGGCTGCAAAGTGATCCGGCACGGGCAGTCAATCACGCATCCCTGGCCCGGTACCGGTCTGTGTTCAGACTAGACCAGATTGGGTAGGGGGAAGGTTCCATGGGGTTTGGCCGCAATGCCCTGGGCGTTGCGTAAAAAGCCTTGATACGCGGTGAGGCTGCGTTGAATACAGCCTGACCTCTTTTCGAATCTTTCCACACAGCGCCTGGCTCAGCGCGGCTCCATGTGGGCGATCATCAGTTGCACGCTTTCATTGCCGCGAAACTCATTCACATCCAGCTTGTAGGCTAGCTCCACCCAGCGCACGGTCGGGTTGGGCCAAACCTCGCGGTCGATACCGAAGGCGATGCCGTCCAGGCGCACCGTGCCACACTCACTCTTGAGCACGACTTTCAAATGACGCTCACCCACCACGCGTTGTTCGACCAGCTGGAACACGCCGTGGAACAGCGGCTCCGGAAAATGCTGCCCCCAAGGCCCGGCTTGGCGCAGCGCCTTGGCCAGGTCCAGGTGGAATTCTTCCACCGCCAGGCTGCCATCGGACAGCAGCCGCCCGTTGAGGTCGTCCTCGCACAGCTGGCGGCGTACCTCCTGGTCGAAAGCCTCGGCGAACGCGGGGTAGTTGGTTTCGGGCAAGGACAGCCCTGCCGCCATGGCATGGCCACCGAACTTGCTGATTAGCTGTGGATGGCGCGCGGCCACCGCATCGAGCGCATCGCGGATGTGAAACCCCGGCACTGAGCGCGCAGAGCCCTTGAGCATGCCGTCGCCGGCATCGGCGAAGGCGATGGTCGGGCGGTGATAGCGTTCCTTGAGGCGAGAGGCGAGGATGCCAATGACCCCCTGGTGCCACTGCGCATCGAACAGGCACAGGCCATAGGGCATCGACTCGACCGGCAAGTCCCGCAACTGGGCCAGCGCCTCGCGCTGCATGCCCTGCTCGATAGACTTGCGGTCCTGGTTCAGGCCGTCCAATTGCTGGGCCATGTCCAACGCCAGGGCAGGATCCTCGCAGAGCAGGCATTCGATACCCAGGCTCATGTCGTCCAGGCGCCCTGCGGCGTTCAGCCGCGGGCCCAGAATGAAACCCAGGTCGGTGGAGGTGATGCGCCGGTGGTCGCGCTTGGCCACCTCCAGAATCGCCTTGAGGCCAGGCCGGGCGCGTCCGGCACGAATGCGCTCCAGACCCTGATGCACCAGGATGCGATTGTTGGCGTCCAGCGGCACCACGTCGGCAACACTGCCCAGGGCAACCAGGTCCAGCAGTTCGCCAATGTTCGGCTGCGGCTGGGTGGCGTAGCGGCCCAGGCTGCGCAAGCGCGCGCGCAGGGCCATGAGGACGTAGAAAATCACCCCGACCCCTGCCAGCGACTTGCTCGGAAACAGGCAGCCTGGCTGGTTGGGGTTGATGATGGCATCGGCGTCCGGCAGCGCCTCGCCGGGCAGGTGGTGGTCGGTCACCAGCACCTTGAGGCCAGCCGCCTTCGCCGCCGCGACGCCGTCGACGCTGGAGATCCCGTTGTCTACCGTGACCAGCAGCTGTGGTTGGCGCTGCAATGCCACTTCGACGATTTCCGGCGTGAGGCCGTACCCGTACTCGAAGCGGTTGGGCACCAGGTAGTCCACGTGGGCCGCACCGAGCAGGCGCAAACCCAGCACGCCGACGGTACTGGCCGTGGCGCCATCGGCATCGAAGTCACCGACGATCAGAATGCGCTGGCCTTGGTCGATAGCCTGCAGCAGCAGGTCGACGCCCGCGTCGATGCCTTTGAGCTGCTGGTAGGGCAGCAGGCGCGCCAGGCTTTTGTCCAGCTCGGCCTCGCTTTGCACGCCACGGGCGGCGTACAGGCGCGTCAGCAAGGGTGGCAGGTTGCCAAGAAACGGCAGGGTCGGGGGCAGCGGGCGGGGTTCGATACGCATGGGAAGGTTCAGCCACGCTCCCCCAGCAGCCACTGCAATTGCACTTCGTGCTGGCCACGGTCATCGGTCACGAACACCGTGCCTTCGCTGATCATCACATCCCATTTGATGCTGCGGGGCATGTCGGTGGCCAGGGTTTCGAGCACCTCCTGGGGCACGGCCGCGATGCTGAGGTTCTTGAGGTTCTTCACCGCGCTCACCACCTTGCCTTCCCACACCCGCAGGCTACCGTAGGCCAGCAGGCTGGTGCGTTCGGTACGGCGCGAGCACCAGGTCAGGCGATCGGCATCTGGCTGGCCTACTTCGATCCAATGCAGCACACGGTCGTCCAGGCTTTTTTCCCACAGCGCCGGCTCATCGACGTCCGACAGGCCCCGACCGAATGTCAGGTTTTCGTTGTACCACAGCGCATAGGCCAACAGACGAACCGCCATACGCTCCTCGGTTTCCGAAGGGTGCCGCGCGATGGTCTGCTTGACGTTCTCGTACACATTGCGGTCGAGGTCGGTCAGGTTCAGTTCGAATTTGTAGGTGGTGGACGGCTGGGCCATGGTCGGGGTGCTTCTTGCCTGAAGAAAAGTCGCACAGTCTAACCGATCCAGTCCCCGGTTGCGCCGCGGCAGTATCTGCCGCATCGCAGCTGTGATAAAAACACCGCTCTTTACAGCTGCCACGGATGCCCCATGTCGACGTCAAGCAAACCCCTCGCCGGCCTTAAAGTGGTCGAGCTCGGCACCTTGATCGCCGGGCCATTCGCGTCGCGCATCTGCGCCGAATTCGGCGCCGAGGTGGTCAAGGTGGAATCGCCCGACGGCGGCGACCCGTTGCGCAAGTGGCGCAAACTTTACGAGGGCACCTCGCTGTGGTGGTTCGTGCAGGCGCGCAACAAGCGCTCGCTCACCCTCAATCTCAAGCACCCCGACGGGCGCGAGGTCCTGCGCAAGCTGCTTGCCGAGGCGGATATCCTGATCGAAAACTTCCGTCCGGGCGTGCTCGAAAAGCTTGGCTTTGGCTGGGACGTGCTGCATGCGCTCAACCCGCGGCTGGTCATGGTGCGTCTATCAGGCTTCGGTCAGACCGGGCCGATGAAGGAGCAGCCGGGCTTCGGCGCAGTGGGCGAGTCCATGGGCGGTTTGCGCTACATCACTGGGTTCGAGGATCGCCCGCCCGTGCGCACCGGTATTTCCATCGGCGACTCCATTGCAGCGTTGTGGGCGGTGATCGGCGCACTGATGGCCCTGCGTCATCGCGAGGTCAACGGGGGGCTTGGCCAAGTGGTCGACGTGGCGCTGTACGAGGCCATCTTCGCCATGATGGAGAGCATGGTGCCGGAGTTCGACGTCTTCGGTTTCATCCGCGAGCGCACGGGCAATATCATGCCGGGTATCACGCCCTCCTCCATCCATACCAGCGCGGACGGCAAGCATGTGCAGATCGGCGCCAATGGCGATGCGATCTTCAAGCGTCTGATGGTGGCTCTCGGCCGTAGCGACCTGGCCGAGGACCCGAGCCTGGCCACCAATGACGGGCGAGACCTGCGCCGCGATGAGCTGTACGGGGTCATCGATCGCTGGGCCAACGGATTGCCGCTGGAACAGCTGATGCAGGCCCTGACCGCAGCCCAGGTACCGGCCAGCCGCATCTACTCGGCTGAAGACATGTTCAGCGACCCTCAGTACCTGGCGCGCGAGATGTTCCTGCAGGCGCGTCTGCCCGATGGCAAGGCGTTCCGCATGCCGGGCATCGTCCCCAAGCTGTCCGGCACCCCGGGCTCTGCCGACTGGGTCGGGCCGGCACTGGGCGAACACACCGACGAGCTGCTGGGCCAGCTGGGCTATGATGCGGCCGCCATCGCTGCCCTGCGCCAGGCGGGCGCTGTCTGAGCCTGTCGCTGTCCCATTGCCTGCGCCCCGCCAGGTTGGCATGGACGGGCGCCGTACTGGCTGCACTGCTCAGCGTACCCTCAAGCGCTCAGGAGCGGCTGCTGTGGCTGGTGCGTGATCTGCCACCGTTCAGCGTATCCGACGGCCCGGAAAAAGGTCATGGGGTGATCGACCAGCTGTTACCGCAGCTGATCCAGCAGATGCCCGAATATGCGCACAGCATCGTGCGGGTCAATCGTGCGCGTGGCTTGCAGATGCTGCAGGACAGCAGCAGCCTTACCTGTGACCCGATGCTGCTGTGGACCGCCGAGCGCGCCCGCTATGTACGCTTTTCCATCCCGCTGCTGGGCGTGCAAACCAGCGGCCTGGTCGTGCGCAAGCAGAACCACGCCTTGGTGGCGCCCCACCTCGACGGTGATGAGGTCGATCTTCAAGGCCTGCTGAGCGACCCATCGCTACGCCTTGGCGTGGTGGCAGAGCGCAGTTATGGGGCTGTGATCGACGATACGCTGAGCAACTTGCCAGATGCCGCCGTCAGCCGGCACTACGGCACCCAGGCCACCGCCAACCTGCTGCAGATGCAACGCTTGGGCCGACTGCGCCTGGTGCTCGGCTACTGGCCGGAAGTTCGCTATCTGATCCAGCAACAAGGCGGATCGCCGGCTGACTACCAATTTCACCCGGTTCAGGGTGTGAAACCCTACCAATTCCTGCATGTGGGCTGCTCGGCCAGCCCGCAGGGACAAGCCGCCATGGTCCACATCGATCAGGTCTTGACCCAGCTGCGCCAGACGGTGCTACCAAAACTGTATGCGCATTGGCTCGACTCCGCCCAGCGGGCGGACTACCTCGAACACAGCCGAGCCTTCTTCAACGACCACGCGGCGGCACACCCCGAACGCCCTGAACAGGACGAGCGCCACACCGCTGGGTCGACCAGCCTTCCAAACCCCCAACCCCGATAAAAAGAAACCCCGGACGCTGGGGAAGAACGTCCGGGGTCAAGCGAAAGCCCTTGGGCTTCCAGCGACAGCAGTGGCCATGCGGGAGCAAAGCAGTGGCCGGCTGTACTGATCAATCTGATGACTCGCTCAGGCAAAGGTTCCCTGAGGTTGCTGACGCTGCTGCAACGCAGCAATCACGCAAGGCTGCAGCCGCCCTTCAGCGATCTGCAGATCACGGTGCAGACCATCGACCATATCCACCAGCAGGCGTTGCTCCTGCAATTGACGCTCGCTGACCGTGCGTTGCAATACCACCCTGGCCAGGTGGTCGTGGACGGTCAACTGCCGGTTACCGTGGCTATCGGCCAGGCCCAAGTGCGCCTGGTAAGGGGTGAGGGCTTGGTTGAGCAGTCTGCAGATTCGTTCCATCCGGATTACTCGCTTGCTTGATGAGTTGTAAGGAGCAGACCTGCAAGCGAAGCGGAAAGTTCTAACCCTCCATGCTGTTCAATGCGCCGTCAGTGCTCCCATGGGCTGCGACCTTTCACGTTCGGACGGGCTGGGCAGTATTTGCAACGCCCTTTGCAGGGCTGGGGAAGACAGTGGCCATGGCAACTCCGCGATGACGTGCAAGCCAAAACTGCGGGCCTGCTCAGCAAGGTTGCGCCGCCGGGCGCCTGCCTGGCCTACGAACAGCACAGGGCAGGCGGGCGGTAACCGCTTGAGCATCGCAGTCCCCGTGCGGGTGGGCATGGCATGGTCGAAGATCAATAAATCCGGGGAGAATGCGCTCGAAAGGCATGCGTCGAGCTCGGCCTTGTCCTCACAGATCCGCACCTGGAACACGCCCTGGGCATTGAGGGCCTGGTGCAGAAGGATCTGGTGGGACGGGCGCACGTGATGAATCAGTACATGGGGCTGTTGCATGAGCCGCTCCTGCTGGGAGGACCGGCTAATCTAGGCGCGAAGACGATCGGCCAGAATAGGATTTTTCTGAATTAAACCATTGAAACCGCTGAGGCTCCGGATCGGTCCGACCCGGAGCCTGCAAGGTCAGAGCGGCTTGCCGCGATTGCCGTGCTGGCTGACGAAGCTTTGTACTGCCTTGAGGTCATTGGGCAATACGGTGCAACGCTCTTCGCGGCTGAACAGGTCGCTCATGTGCACGGGCAATTCAAGCGCCTTGCCAACGCCTGCCTGCTCGACTGCTTCAGGGAACTTGACCGGGTGTGCGGTACCCAGCACGACCATGGGCGTATCCAGGCTACGGCGGCACTCGCGACCGGCTTTGACGCCGATGGCCGTGTGCGGGTCCAGCACCTCGCCGGTCGCCTCAAACACCTCGGCGATGGTCTGGCAGGTCTGCTCATCGGTGACGGCCAGCGAATCGAAGAGCTTGCGTGCCTCGGTCCAGCGGTCCTGTTCAACGCTAAAGCCGCCGCCCTGGCGGAAGTTGGCCATCAACTCGGCGATCGATGCACCGTTGCGACCGTGTAGATCGAACAGCAGACGCTCGAAGTTGGACGAGACCATGATGTCCATCGACGGCGACAGGGTGGCGTGCAACTGCTCCTTGACGTACTGGTTGCCGCTCATGAAGCGGTGCAGGATGTCGTTGCGGTTGGTGGCCACCACCAGTTGGCTGATCGGCAGGCCCATGTTGCGTGCCAGGTAGCCTGCGAAGATATCGCCGAAGTTGCCGGTTGGCACCGAGAAGGCCACCGAACGAGCCGGGCCGCCCAACTGCAGGGCGGCATGGAAGTAGTAGACGATCTGGGCCATGATCCGCGCCCAGTTGATCGAGTTGACGGCCACCAGGCGGGTGCCCTTGAGGAACGACTGGTCGGCGAAGCTCGCCTTGACCATTTCCTGGCAGTCATCGAAGTTGCCTTCGATGGCGATGTTGTGGATGTTCTCGCCGAAGATCGTCGTCATCTGCCGACGCTGCACTTCCGAGACCCGCTGGTGCGGGTGCAGGATAAAGATGTCGACGTTGTCGCACCGACGGCAGCCCTCGATGGCGGCGGAGCCGGTGTCGCCGCTGGTGGCACCGATGATCACCACGCGCTCGTTGCGCTTGACCAGCACATGGTCGAGCAAGCGACCAAGCAGTTGCAGAGCGAAATCCTTGAATGCCAGGGTTGGCCCGTGGAACAGCTCAAGCACCCACTCGTTACTGTCGAGCTGACGCAGCGGGGCAACGGCAGCGTGGGCGAATTCGCCGTAGGTTTCTTCGAGGATCTTCTTGAAGTCGGCATCGGCGATGCTGCCCTCGACGAACGGGCGCATGACTCGGAATGCCAGCTCGTGGTACGGCAGGCCCGCCCAGGATGCGATTTCTTCCTGGGTGAAACGTGGCAGGTTTTCCGGGACGTACAGGCCACCGTCGGTAGCCAGGCCGGCGAGCAATACGTCTTCGAAGTTCAGGGCCGGTGCCTGGCCGCGGGTACTGATATAGCGCATGGGACAAACCTTTGGTTTGAGCGGCAAGCCTCGTTTGCCCGCAGCAGGAAAGGGCCGGTGGCCTCGAACCTGGGCGGCACGCCTTGGCTTGCCGTGACTGTAGGGTGTTCTAAAGCCCCTACGCTGCATCTAGCTGCAGCGTCGAGGGTGTCGCTGGGCCTCTGTGCAACAAGCCCTGGTACTTGGTCACGCAGGTACGCAAACAGCCTTGCCGGACGCTCGTCACAAGGCTGTTCAGGCCAACCCTAGTTGAGCTGCTCGACGCGAATGCGCACGACCTGGCCCACCACATCCTGCAGGGCCTCGAGGGCGACGATGGCGTCGTTGATGCCCTGCTCCACCACGCGGTGGGTCAACAGGATCATCGGCACCAGGCCGTCTTGCTCTTCGGCTTCCTTTTGCATGATCGATTCGATGTTGATGCCGCGCTCGGACAGAATGCTCGCCACCTGGGCCAGCACACCTGGGTGGTCCTTGGCCTGGATACGCAGGTAATAAGCGCTCTCGCAGGCTTCGATTGGCAGGATCGGGTGCGCCGACAGCGAATCGGGCTGGAACGCCAAATGGGGCACGCGGTTTTCCGGGTCAGAGGTCATGGCACGGACCACATCCACCAGGTCGCCTACCACCGAGGAAGCGGTCGGTTCCATTCCTGCGCCTGCGCCGTAGTACAACGTCGAGCCGGCGGCGTCGCCATTGACCATCACGGCATTCATCACCCCATTGACATTGGCGATCAGGCGGTCGGCCGGAATCAGCGTCGGGTGCACGCGCAACTCGATACCTTCGGCGGTACGGCGTGCCATGCCCAGGTGCTTGATGCGGTAGCCCAAGGCTTCGGCGTAGTTCACGTCGGCCGTGGTCAGCTGGGTGATGCCTTCGGTATAGGCCTTGTCGAATTGCAGCGGAATGCCGAACGCGATCGACGCCAGGATGGTCAGCTTGTGTGCCGCGTCGATCCCCTCGACGTCGAACGTCGGGTCGGCCTCGGCGTAGCCAAGCGCCTGGGCTTCGGCCAGCACATCCGGGAAGGCGCGACCTTTCTCGCGCATTTCGGTGAGGATGAAGTTGCCAGTACCGTTGATGATCCCGGCCAGCCAGTTGATACGGTTAGCCGACAGGCCCTCGCGAATGGCCTTGATCACCGGAATGCCACCGGCCACCGCCGCTTCAAAGGCGACGATCACGCCCTTTTCACGGGCTCTGGCGAAGATTTCGTTGCCATGCACGGCGATCAACGCCTTGTTGGCGGTGACCACGTGCTTGCCGTTTTCGATGGCCTTGAGCACCAGGTCGCGGGCTACGGTGTAGCCGCCAATGAGCTCGATGACGATATCGATCTCGGGGTTGCTCGCGACTTCGAACACATCAGCGGTAATGGGGGTACCGGTAATCTGGCAGTTCGGGTTCTGCGAGCGCATGGCGATCTGGGCCACTTCAATACCGCGCCCGGCACGGCGGGCAATCTCCTCGGCGTTGCGCTGAAGTACATTGAAGGTTCCGCCACCGACGGTCCCCAACCCACAGATGCCTACTTTGACCGGTTTCACTGTGAACTCCCCATTGAACGGCCGACACCTTTGCCGACCGTGAAACATGCCGTCACCCCATGACGACGGCGTATTGAACTGTATTACTTGGCAAGCGCCAGCTTGGCGACCTGCGGTGCAGGCTGGTAACCCGGAATCACCTGGCCATTTTCGAGCACGATGGCCGGCGTACCGTTGACGCCGATCGACTGCCCCAACTGGAACTGCTTGCTGACCGGGTTGGTGCACTTGGCTGCCTTGATTTCATCACCCTCGACCATTTTGTCCATGGCCTTGCGGCGGTCGCTGGAGCACCACACCGCCTGCAATTGCTGGTCGCCGGCCGAGCCCAGGCCTTGACGCGGGAAGGCGACGTAACGCACTTCGATACCCCGTCGGTTGAGTTCGGGCACTTCAGCGTGCAGCTTGTGGCAGTACGGGCACGTGGTGTCGGTAAAGACGGTGATGTGGGACTTGGTTTCGCCCTTGGCCGGATACACCACCATCTCACCTGCCGGAATGCCGTTGATGAGCTTGGCAATGCCCAAGCGCTCGGTTTTTTCGGTCAGGTTGACGGGCTTGCCGTCCTTGATCTGGAACAGGTAACCCTGCATCACGAACTGGCCATCGGCGCTGGCGTACAGCACGCGCCCGCCTTGCAGCTTGACTTCGTACAGGCCGCTGACCGGGCTGCTGGCCACGCTTTCAACGGGCACTTCCAGGGACAGGTTCTGCAATGACTTGCGAATGGCCTGCTCTGCGCCGACGGGTGTATCGGGCGCCGCAGCCACGGCAAAGGTGCTGGCCAGCGCCAAGGCGGCGGCGGCGAAAAACGGGGTCACGCGCATGGATACTCCTGAGGGCGGACAGGGGCCGCAGAGCGTCACCTGAGCAAAACGAAGAGGTGACTGGGCGGCCCTTGGTGCTAACCGCCCAAGCCTACCACATCACGCCTGGCTTGAAGCCGCCGCAGACTGTCGGTTGGCCGAACATGAAAAACATTCATCCGCGCGGATGGTGCTCGGCGTGCAGTTGCTGCAACCGTGCTTTTGCCACGTGGGTGTAGATCTGCGTGGTTGACAAGTCGCTGTGGCCCAGCAACAGCTGCACCACGCGAAGGTCCGCACCGTGGTTGAGCAGGTGCGTGGCGAACGCGTGTCGCAGGGTATGCGGCGACAAGGCTTTGTCGATGCCCGCCACCTGGGCATGGTGCTTGATGCGGTGCCAGAAGGTCTGCCGCGTCATCTGCTCGCCGCGCAGGCTGGGGAACAGCACGTCACTGGGGCGGCCGTTGAGCAACTCGGCACGGCCGTTACGCAGGTAGCGCTCCAGCCACACCACCGCCTCCTCGCCCATGGGCACCAGCCGCTCCTTGCTCCCTTTGCCCATCACCCTGAGTACGCCTTGGCGCAGATTGACCTGATCGAGCGTGAGGCTGACCAACTCGGTCACGCGCAGGCCGCAGGCGTACAGCACTTCGAGCATGGCGCGGTCGCGCTGGCCGATGGCCTCGCCAAGCTCCGGGGCTTGCAACAAGGCTTCCACGTCGGCCTCGGACAGCGATTTGGGTAGCGGTTTGCCCAGTTGGGGCATGTCCACCTGGAGTGTCGGGTCGATGGCAATGAGCTTTTCGCGCAGCAGGTAGCGGAAGAAACCGCGTAGCCCGGACAGGAATCGCGCGGTCGAGCGCGGCTTGTAGCCCTGGTCCAGGCGCCAGGCCAGGTGGTCGAGAATCAGTTCGCGGCCGGCGTCTGGGAGGTTGACCGAGCGGGTTTGGAGCCAGCCGTTGAACAGGGCCAGGTCGCTGCGATATGAGGTGCGGGTATTGTCGGACAATCCCTTTTCGAGCCACAGGGCGTCCAGGAATTGGTCGATGAGCGGGTGGTCCAGGGCGGGCATGCTGGGAGCTGTTGGCGGCTTTGAGGGGCGGTAGTGTTTCATAGCGGTTGGCGGGTTGTCTGTAGCTGGGGTGGGCTAACCCTGCATCGCTGTCGAGGCTAGCGAGTTTTCATGGGCCGACGGTGAGGGGCTGGGCGGGGAGTTCAGGTATTCGCTAACATCTGATCGCCTGGGCGGGGGCGCAGATGGCTAATTGGTATTCAGTGGCTAGGGGGCGCACAGTCACCT
>NZ_JBJJMO010000019.1:0-58021 GCF_046231935.1 Pseudomonas sp. KCJK9111
CTGCGGGAGGACGACCACGGGGCTGCGGAGGGGAGCGGCCGGCGTGTATGAGTTGCCCCCTCCCTCCGCAAGCCCTGCGCTCGGCCTCCTGAAGTCGCGATCTGCGGCGCCTGAACTACCGCGCTTAGAAGCAAAAGCCAAAGCAACGGCAACGGCAACGGCAACGGCAACGGCAACGGCAACGGCAACGGCAACGGCAACGGCAACGGCATCTTGGGCTTAAACTGTAGCTCCATTTCCAGAACGAATCTAATAGATGGGCATTGAAGGCCCGGTAGGCGGTAGCAATCTCCACGCCCCAGCATTACCCTCGCCCCACCCAATCGGCTCATCAGCAGGCACCCGCATGGCCTTCACCAGTGACTCCCTGACGATCTTCCTGGCCGTGCTGGAGGCCGGGTCTTTTTCCGCTGCAGCGCGCAAGCTAGGCCGGGTGCCATCCGCCATCAGCATGGCCATCGCGCAACTGGAGGCAGAACTGGACCTGCCGCTGTTCGACCGTACCACCCGCAAAGCCTTACCCACCAGCGCAGCGCTGGCGCTGGAGCCGCAGGCCAGGCAGGTGATCTGCCAGCTGAACCTGCTCGATGCTCAGGCCCTGCAACTGCATCAAGGGTTGGAAAAACGCCTGACCATCGCCATGGCACCCGAACTGCAAACAGGGCCCTGGAGCCAACCACTACACGCCTTGGCGCAGGCCTTTCCTGGCCTTGAAGTGGAGGTGCGCTCGGCCAGCCAGCGCGAGGCCATCCGCTTGCTGCATGACGGCACCGTGCAACTGGCACTGGTCTTCGAACGCCCAGGTATCGATGAGCGTGAGTCGTTTCTCGAAGCCGGCAGTCAGCTACTGGTGGCAGTCGCCTCCCCCCGTCACCCCGCCGGCATGCAGGGCGCCTTGCCCCTGCCCGAAGAGACCTTCGCCGAACAGCGGCAGATCATCGTCGCTTCCGGCAACCCCACCGGCTCCGACCCGCGCATGGTGCTGTCCCGGCGCATCTGGCTGACCGACAGCTACCTGGCCACACTGGAGCTGGTGCACTCAGGCCTTGGCTGGGCCTATCTGCCGCAGCCCCTGGTCGAGCCGCTCATCGCCTCGGGCGCGCTGGCTGAGGTGCGCTTTGACAACATGGCCAGTCGCCTGCGCCTGTGGGTGGACATCATCTGGATCAAGCCTCGACCCTTGGGCCTCGGCGCACGGCACTACCTGGACAGTGTCCGCAAGCTATTCGAAAAGGACCCGCCCCGGGCCTGAGCCAGGCCGCTCACTGCACCGGGGCGAGCAATCGGTACCCTACCCCTGCCTCGGTGGCGATGAAGCGCGGCGCCATCGGGTCGTCGCCAAGCTTCTGCCGCAGGTGCCCGACCACGATGCGCAAATAATGCGTGTCACCCACATGGGTTGGCCCCCAGATGTCCTTGAGCAGTTGCTGCTGAGTGATGACGCGCCCGGGATGGCTCGCAAGTTGCGCCAACAGAGCATATTCCTTGCGGGTCAAAGTCACATCGGCGTCTTCCAGGGTCACGCGTCGCAAGGCAAGATCGACGGTCAGCGGCCCGATGCTGACGCAGGCCGGCGCGCTGCCCGTCTGCGGCACCTGCCTGAGCAGCGCACGAACGCGTGCGAGAAACTCCTGAATGCCAAACGGCTTGGTCACATAATCATTGGCGCCGGCGTCCAGGGCGTCGACCTTCTGTACTTCGCTGGCGCGTACCGACAAGACCATCACCGGCACCGTGCTCCACTGGCGCAGTTCGCGCAGCACCTGCTGCCCGTCCATGTCCGGCAGGCCAAGGTCGAGGACCACCAGGTCAGGCTTACCCAAGGCAGCCTGCGCCAGCCCCTGGGTGCCGTTCTCCGCTTCAAGGACTTTATAGCCCTGGGAAGCCAGGCTGATGCGCAGGAATTTGCGGATCTGAGGCTCGTCATCGATGACCAGCAAGGTGGCGGTCTGGCTCATGGCATGTCGCTTCCGGTGTCCGGTTGGGTAGGCAGCGGCAAGCATAAGGTCATGCAGGTGCCAACACCATCGATGCCCTCGCCAACCCTAACCTGACCGCCATGCGCCCCGACCATGCCCTGGCAGATCGCCAAGCCCAGGCCCGTGCCCTGGCCACCGCGATCACCGCGTGCAGCGGTGTAGAACATGTCGAAGACCTTGTCCCGGTCCGCCAGGGCGATGCCAGGGCCTTCATCGCTGACGGCGATATGCAGCTGCTGGTCGTGCACCGCCACCTCGACACGCAGGCGCCCCTGAGCAGGCGAAAACCGTGCGGCGTTCTCAAGCACGTTGACCAGGGCCTGTTCGATCAACGCGGCATGCACGAACAGCAGTGGCAAGTTGGCCGGCACCTGGGTATCCAGGTTCAGGGGTGCCAGCACGGCCCGCAGTCGATGCAGCGCGCTGCCCACGATGTCGGCAGGCGCTACCCAGTCGCGGGCCAGTTTGAGACTGCCGTGCCCCAAGCGGGTCATGTCCAGCAGGTTCTGGATATAGCGGTCCAACCGCTCGGCTTCGTCGCGGGTGCCTTCAAGCAGCTCACGTCGGTCCGATTCGGCAATGGCCTCGCCCAACGCCAGCAAGCTGTCGATGCTGCCGCGCATGGACGTGAGCGGCGTGCGCAAGTCGTGGGATACGGAGGCCAGCAATGCACTGCGCAGCTGTTCGGTCTCGCCGTGCAGACGCGCCGCCTCCAACTGCTCGGACAGCTGTGCCCGGGCCAGGGCCTGGGCCACTGGCTGCGCCAAGCCACGCAGCAATCGCCGCTCGGGGCCACTGAGCGCATGGCCTGCGCACTGAGCCACGCCCATCAAGGCCAAAGGCTGGCTGTCCACGGTCAAGGGCCACCACCACCAACGCCCTTCGGGCAGTGTATCGCTGCCAAATCCGGCCGCCTGGTCGTGCTGCCAGGCCCACTGCGCCGCTGCGCGCTCGTTATCGGTAAAAGAACTGGGATCGCCGCTGGCTACGTGCAGTTGGCCATGCTCGTCGCGCTGCAGGATGCAGACCTGCAAGCCAAGCCGGCCATCGAGGTGCTGGTGCGCAGCCTCCAGCACCGCCTGACGGTCCGTGGCTCCGGTCAGGCGGCGAGACAGGTCCAGCAACTGGATGGTTTGCGCCTGGGTTTCACGCAGGGCCTGCAACTGACTGCGCTGGCGCGCGGCAAGGTTACCCGTGAGCGCGGCCATCAGCAGGAAAAACACCAGGGTCAGCACGTCCTCTTCGCGCTGGATACTCAGGGAAAAGTTGGGCGCAATGAACAGATAATCGTACGCCAGGAAGGACAGCATCGCACAAGCCAGGGCGGGCCCAAGGCTGGTGCGCACTGCCACCAGCAGCACCGCTGCCAGAAACACAAGGGAAATGTTGGGCAACGCCAGCACGCTGGTCACCGCCCAGGCCAGGCCCGCCGCCAGGACGGTCGCGGTCAGCGCCAACAGGTAATGTCGCCATGCCCACACATACCGGGCTGCGGGCTTGGGTGCCGAGCGCTGGACGTCGCGATCGAGCACATTGACCTCCAGACCATGACTGCCCCGCAGCAGCCGTGCAGCTACACCTGCGCCGAACAGGCGGCGGCGCCACCGGTCACGGGACTGCCCAACCAGTACCAGGCTGGCACGCCGCTCGCGGGCATGCTCGATCAGCGTACGGGCCACTTCCGCAGCGCGCAGCACGACCACCTCCCCACCCAGGCGCTCGGCCAGTTGCTGGGCGGCTTGTATTCGCTGACGCCCGTTCTCGTCGTGCAGGCGCCCGTTGTCCACGTGGACCAGGCTCCAGGGCAAGTGCCGACGCTGCGCCACGCGGCTGGCATGACGCACCAGGCGCTCGGCCTGGTCGTCGCCATCGACCCCGACCAGCAAGCGCCCGCGCAGCGCTGGCGCTGCAGTGCCGCCCTGGCGATAGCCCTGGGCGGCGTCGGCATCGACCTGGGCGGCAGCGGCCTGCATGGCCAGCTCGCGCAGCGCGCTGAGGTTGCGCTGGGAAAAGAATGCGTCGATGGCCGCCCGCGCTTGCTCAGGCACGTACACCTTGCCTTCGCGCAGCCGTTCGAGCAGGTCGCGTGGCGGCAGGTCCACCAGCAACAGATCGAACGCTTCGTGCACCACCCAGTCCGGCACCGTTTCACGCACCAAAACACCAGTGATGTCGCGCACTTTGTCGTTGAGGCTCTCCAGGTGCTGGACATTGACTGTGGTGTAGACGTCGATACCGGCGGCTAGCAGTTCCTGCACATCCTGCCAGCGCTTGGCGTGGCGGCTGCCCGGCGCGTTGCTGTGAGCCAGTTCGTCCACCAGCACAAGGCTGCCCGGGGTGCTGAGCACCCCATCCAGGTCCATTTCGTGCAGGGTCACGCCCCGGTAACGGGTGCGCAACAGCGGTTGCTGGGGCAGGCCCGCCAACAGGGCTTCGGTTTCGGCACGCCCGTGGGTTTCGACCACGCCTACCAGCACTTGGCGGCCCATGCGCTGCTGGGCATGGGCGTGGGTGAGCATGGCGAAGGTCTTGCCGACACCGGGCGCGGCGCCAAGAAACACCTTCAGCCGCCCTCGCCCCGGCTTTGGGAAATCTGCCAGCAGCGCATCGGCGCGGTCGGAATCACTCATGGGGTTTCCTTCACAGCAAGGGTCACAAGTCCTGGCCCGAACGGCTCATCCGTTCCAGCGCCTGATTCAGGGCCAGGACGTTGACCACCGCAGGGCCCACCAATGGGCGCAGCGTGGCGGCTTCGAGCAGACGCTGCAAGCGTTCGATGGGTAGATGTCGGGCGGCGGCTACCCGTGGCAACTGATAGGCCACGGCCAGCGGCGGCAGGTGTGGGTCCAGCCCACTGCCCGAGGTTGTGACCAGCGCCAGTGGGACCGGCCCCTGCCCTGGCTGGTGCAGCGCAGCCGCCTGTGCCTGAACACGCTGCATCAAGGCTGGGTTGCCAGGGGCAAGGTTGCTGGCGCTGCTGGCCACGGTCGCGAAATCACCTGCCGAGGGACGGGAATGAAACCAACCGTCACCCTCGAAGCGCTGGGCGATCAAGGCAGAGCCGCGCACGCGACCCTGCTCGTCTTGCACCAGGCTACCATTGGCCTGGTAGGGGAACGCCACCTGGGCAATACCGGTGACTGCCAGGGGGTACAGCGCACCTGTCAGGAAGGTCATCGACAGAACCAGGCTCAGAGCCGGGCGTAGGTATGCAGTCATGATGGCCTCCTCAGACCAGGTGCAAAGCGTTGAGCAACAGGTCGATGACCTTGATGCCGGCGAACGGTACGATGATGCCGCCCAGCCCGTAGATCAGCAGGTTGCGCCTGAGCAGCTGCGCAGCACTGGCAGCCTGTACCTGCACCCCACGCAAGGCCAACGGAATGAGCATGACGATAATCAGTGCGTTGAACACGATGGCCGAAAGGATCGCGCTCTGCGGGCTTGCCAGCTGCATGACGTTGAGCACCCCCAGCTGCGGATAAATCACCGCGAACAACGCTGGCAGGATGGCGAAATACTTGGCCACGTCGTTGGCGATGGAAAAGGTGGTCAACGCCCCACGGGTGATGAGCAGCGCCTTGCCAACCTGCACCACGTCCAACAGTTTGGTCGGGTCGCTGTCCAGGTCGACCATGTTGGCCGCCTCCCGTGCAGCCTGGGTGCCATCGTTCATGGCCATACCCACATCCGCCTGGGCCAGAGCTGGCGCGTCGTTGGCACCATCGCCGCACATGGCCACCAGACGGCCGTCTTGCTGCTCCTGGCGAATGCGCGCCAGTTTTTTCTCCGGTGTTGCCTCTGCCAACACATCATCCACGCCCGCTTCGGCCGCGATGGCGGCTGCCGTGAGCGGGTTGTCGCCAGTGACCATGACGGTCCTGATACCCAGCTTGCGCAGTTCGGCAAAGCGTTCGCGAATGCCAGGCTTGACCACATCCTTGAGGTGAATCACGCCCAGCAGACGCTTGTCGAGGCACACCAGCAACGGCGTACCGCCTGACTGGGCAATGCGCTCTACCTCTCGGGCAAGGGCTGTCGGCATGTCCGCGCGCTGCATCTCGACGAAGGCAAGGAGCGCATCGACGGCGCCTTTTCGATAACGACGTGGCCCCAGGTCGATACCAGACAGGCGTGTCTGGGCCGTGAAGGCTACCGGTTGGTAGTGCCCGGCCGCCGGTTCGACGAAATCATGAAGCTGGTGCAGGTATTCGACGATCGACTTGCCCTCTGCCGTGTCATCGGCCAGCGAAGCCAGCAAGGCCCCCTCACCCAGCTCACGGGCGGTCACACCGGGCGCGGCGTACAGTGCGCTGCAGCGGCGGTTACCGAAGGTGATGGTACCGGTCTTGTCCAGCATCAAGGTGTGCACGTCGCCTGCGGCTTCCACGGCGCGCCCTGAACGTGCGATGACGTTGAGGCGCACAAGGCGGTCCATGCCGGCGATGCCGATGGCAGAGAGCAAGCCGCCGATGGTGGTGGGAATGAGTGTGACGAGCAACGCGGCCAGAAAAATCAGCGGCAAGCTGCCCCCAGCGAAGTGAGCAAAGGGTTGCAGGGTCACCACCACAATCAGAAACACCAGGGTCAGGCCGATCAACAGCATGTCCAGGGCGATCTCGTTGGGCGTTTTCTGCCGGCGCGCGCCCTCGACCAGGGCGATCATACGGTCCAGGGTGGAGTCACCGGGGTTGCTGGCGATGCGGATCAGCAGCCAGTCCGACACCAGACGGGTATTACCGGTCACCGCCGAACGATCGCCGCCTGACTCCCGAATGACGGGCGCAGATTCCCCGGTGATGGCTGCCTCGTTGACGGCAGCGATACCTTCTATCACCTCGGCGTCGGCGGGGATCATCTCGCCAGCCTCCACCCGGACTACATCACCCTTGCGCAGGGATACGGCCGGCACGTTGTCGAAGCTGCCATCCGGATTGCGACGCCTGGCCGAGAGCCCCTGGCTGCCGGCTTTGAGGCTGTCGGCCCGGGCTTTACCCCGGCCTTCGGCCAAGGCCTCGGCGAAGTTGGCGAACAGCACGGTGAACCACAGCCAGGCTGCGATCTGCACCGCAACGCCTGGGGTGACGCCATTGGCCGGGGCCAGGCACAGCACGGTGGTCAGTAAGGCCGTAATGGCCACCACCAGCATGACCGGTGAGCGTTTGAGCTGACGTGGATCGAGCTTGAGCAACGCCTGCAGCAACGCCGGCCGCCACAGCGCGGCCAGCCGCGTCTGGGCTGCTGGGTCTGGTTGGGCCTTGATCTCTGGAATGGGCATGTTCATGGTCATCTCTCAATAGGCCTGGCTCAAATGGTCGGCAATTGGCCCCAAGGCCAAGGTCGGCAGGAAGGTCAGCCCGCCTACCAGCAGGATGGTCAGCAGCAGCAGGAGGGTGAACAGTGGCCCATGGGTGGGAAAGCTGTTGGGGCCTTGAGGTGCCTGTGGCTTGGCTGCCAGGCTCCCAGCCAGCGCCAGGACAGGCAGGATGTAACCGAAACGGCCGATCAGCATCGCCAGACCGATCATGAGGTTGTGAAACACCGTGTTGGCGCCAAAGCCTGCGAAGGCCGACCCGTTATTGGCGGCCCCGGAGGTATAGGCATAAAGCAACTGGCTGAAGCCATGGGCGCCAGGGTTGCTCACCGCTGCGGCCGGCCCTGGCAGGCTGGCAGCGACGGCGGCCAGTACCAGCACGCCGACCGGCATCACCAGCAACGTCGCCACCAACAGCTGTACCTCGCGGGCTTGAAGCTTCTTGCCCAGGTACTCCGGCGTGCGGCCGATCATCAGCCCGCACAGGAACACTGCGATCAGCACGAACAGCAACATGCCGTACAGGCCTGCCCCGACGCCGCCGAAGATGACTTCGCCGACCATCATGTTGACCATGGCCACCATGCCGGTCAGTGGGTTGAGGCTGTCGTGCATGGCATTGATCGAACCGTTGGAGGCTGCCGTGGTAGTGACTGTCCACAACACCGAACCCGTGGTACCGAAGCGACTTTCCTTGCCTTCCAAAGGGGCTGCCTGCTCCACCTCGCTGACGTGCAGCGCCGGGTTGGGCTGGTGTTCGGACCACAAAGCCGATGCGCCGCCGACCAGAAACAATGCAAGCATGCAGGCCACAATGGCGCGGCTCTGGCGCAGGTCTTTCACGTAATGGCCGAACATGAACACCAGCGCCACGGGAATCAGGATGATCGCCGACACCTCGAACAGGTTGCTCCACGCTGTCGGGTTTTCAAACGGATGCGCCGAGTTGACGCCGAAGAAGCCACCGCCGTTGGTACCCAGTTGCTTGATCGCAATCTGGCTGGCTGCCGGGCCGAGCGGGATCATCTGCTCGGCCCCTTGCAATGTCAGGGCATGGGCGTAGTCGCTGAAGGTCTGGGGCACGCCCTGCCACACCAACAGCAGCGCCAGTAGCAGGGACAGGGGTAACAGCCCATAAAGCGTGGCCCGGGTCATGTCCACCCAGAAATTGCCCAAGGCCGCACTGCTGCGACGGGCGATACCACGGCACAAGGCTACCAGCACGGCCAGGCCCGTGGCCGCACTGACGAAGTTCTGCACGGTCAGGCCGAGCATCTGGTTCAGGTAGCTGATGGAGGCCTCGCCACTGTAGGCCTGCCAGTTGGTGTTGGTCACGAAGCTGACCGCGGTGTTGAAGGCCAGCGACCACTCAAGGCCGGGTAAGCGCTGCGGATTCAATGGCAGAAGGCCTTGGGCCAACAGCGCGCCGAACAGCAGCAGGAACCCAACCAAATTGAAGATCAGAAGCGCCAGGGCATAGTGGCGCCAGCCCTGCTGCTGCGATGGGCAGACCCCGGCCACCCGATAACAGGCATTTTCGATTGGTCCCAGTAATGGCGTAAGCCAGGTGCGCCGGCCTTCCATGACATTGAAGTAGAACCTTCCCAGCCAAGGGGCCGGTAGCAGGACAATGGCGAAGAAGGCCAGCAGCAAGGCGATATCGTAGGCGTGCATTGGCGCCCCCTTAGCTGCGATCGGCGCGTAGTAGCGCCGTCAGCAGGTACACCGCCATGGCCACCGCGATCAGCAGTGACAACCCTTCGAGCAAGTTCATGAATCAATCCCCGTTGATGCGGCTGCGGCCGCTTTATGGGGATTTTCGGTCAGGCCAGCGTAAAGGCTCGAGATCGTGGGGGCAGGCCTGGCATAAAGAACACGTAAAGAAACCTGCTCGACCAGGCGGCAGGCCTAGGCAGTCGGGGTAGGCTGCACGTTGCGACTCCAGTCCAGCAGCAGGCTGTAGCCGATGGCCAATAACGTCGGGCCGATGAACAGGCCGATGAAGCCGAAGGCAATCAGGCCGCCGAACACGCCGAGCAACACGATCACCAGCGGTAAGTCGCCGCCACGGCTGATCAGGTAGGGCTTGAGCACGTTGTCCACGCCACTGATCACGAAGGTGCCCCAGATACCCATGAAGATCGCCATGCCGTAGTCACCCTTCCAGATCAGCCAGCCGGTCACCGGCAGCCAGGCCAGCGGTGGGCCCATGGGGATCAGGCTGAGCATGAAGGTGATCAAACCAAGCACGATGGCACCCGGCACGCCTGCGATGAGAAAGCCGATCAACGCGAGCAGGGCTTGCGCCGCCGCCGTACCGATCACGCCATTGACCACCCGTTGTACCGTGCCGGCTACCAGGTTCAGGTAATACTCGGCGCGCTCGCCGGTCAGCCGGTGCAGCAGCCGAAGCACGAACGCCGAGAGCCGCGGCCCGTCGCGGTAGAAGAAGAACACGAAGACCAGGCTCAGGGTGAGTTCCAGCACGCCACTGCCGATCTGCGCGCTGCGGGCCAGGAGCCAGTTGCCCACCTGCCCCAAGTAGGGTTTGACCGATGCCAGCAGCGCGGCGCCCTGCTGGTCCAGCGACGACCACCAGCTGGCCATGCGTTCGCCTACCAACGGGATGTCGACCAGCCACACAGGCGCATCCGGCAGGCCATCGACCTGCACATCACGCACGAACAAGGTCGCATCACGAATGTGGTCGGCCAGGTTGAAGCCCAGCCAGACCAAAGGCAGCGCCACGATGAGGATCCAGGCGCTGGTCAACAATCCGGCGGCAAGGGTTTCGCGCCCACCCAGCACACGGGTCAGGACACGCATCAAGGGCCAGCTGGCGAATGCGAGGATGGCGCCCCACAGCAGCGCCGAAATGAAGGGGGCCATGACCCACAGGCCGGCGCCAAGCAATGCCAGCAAAAGGATCTGGATCAGCAGGCGATCATTGTCAACCATGGTCTTGCCCGTCAACGGATCAGTTCGAGGTGCAGGCCATCGGTGGGCGAATCGCCGAGCTCCAGGCGCGCGCTGCGTACACCGGCCTTTATCAGTGCTTCACGCCAGGCCTCGGCCTGGGCGCCGCTCAGGGTGGCGCGCAAGGTGCTGTCCAGGTTGAGGCTGCGTGCAAGCAGGGTTGCCCAGGCCGGCTGCAGCTCGCTCAGATCAGGATAATCGAGCTTGCCGGTGTCACGCATTTCACGCAGCACGGTTGCAGCAGTAGGCAGCAGTTCACCCAATGGGCTGGCGGCGACGAACTCCTCCACATGCAGGTAGGCCCGGCGGTTACCACGGGTCACGCTGTAGAGTGCGACCAACGTATCGGCCTGCTCGGCAGAGCGGCGCAGCAGGATGAACGCCTGGCGCTCATCGCCACCATTGAGCCGAGCATTGGCAAAGACATCGTTGGCCCACAGGCTAGCCTCGCCACAGTCGCGGCCCTGGCACCAGAACAACGGGTACCCGCCGTCCTGCTGCAAGGCCTCGCGCGCGCGCGTGAAAGCCTCCCGCGCGGAGCGCTCAACCGGCAGCTCATAGGTGGTGGAACTGACCTGGCCACGGCTCTCTACTTTGTCCTCCACCCGCAGGCGGCCGCTGATCTTGCGCAGTGGCCCCAATGGATAGATGCGCTCCTGCTCCACAGCCGGGCGCTGATCGACAACCTTGGCGTCCACTGGCACTGGCAGGCTGCCGGCCCAGAGCGTGGTGCTGGCGAGCAGCGCGCTGACGGCCAACAGGCAACGCAAGGCGGCAGGCGCATTCATAGGCGGCCCACGCGGCGCTCGGCGTCAAGGTGAAGCATGTACATGTCTGGCAATTGCATGGTTGTCTCCCTGATCAACCCGCCAAGCCTCGACACTTGTCCGGTGCAAGTCAAGCAAAGCCAAAGAAGCGATTGAAACAGTCTGCTACAAGCGTTGCGCCCTGCTCATCGTTCAGGTGCAGGTGATGGCCACCGGGCAAGGTCACCTGTTCAAAGGGTAGCTGCTCAAGCAACCCCTCGCGACGCGCCAGCAAACCCTGCGCTGCCACCACCAGGCAGCCGGGGCACTTGACGTGCCGCACGTAGGCCATCGCCTGGGCTTGCGTCAGGCGCACCGGCGAGGGCAAGGTCAGGCGACTGTCGCTGCGCCAGCTGTAGCCCCCCGCCACGGGCATCAGCCCACGCTGGGCCAGCAGCTCGGCCGCTTCGCGGCTCACCGCGATCATGCCCTTCATGCGTGCCTCCACGCCTTGGTCCTGGGTGCTGTACACCGACTTGCGCTTGGTATCGAGGCGCATCTGTGCGCGCAGCGCCATCCCCAGCCGCTCGGCAGCATCCTGCTCCTCGCCGGTAGGCGGGATGAGGCCATCGATGAGCGCCAGGTGGCTGACACGCTCGGGCAATGCGGCGGCCAGTTGCACGCTGATGATGGCGCCAAGCGAATGCCCCAGCAGGGCGAAGCGCTCCCAGCCAAGTTGCTCGGCTGCGCGCACGATGTCGTAGGCGTAGTCGGCCAGCGCGTAGCCGGCACCCGGCGGACGATGTTGCGAATGGCCATGACCGGCCATGTCCAAGGCCACGATGCGCAGGCCCCGAAGGCGGGGCGCCAGGCGCGCGAAGCTGTTGGCGTTGTCCAGCCAGCCGTGCAATGCGATCACCGGCAGGCCGTCCTCGGGGCCGAACACGTGGCCGGCCAGCTCGATATGGCCAAGGTTCAAGCGTATGTCTTCGACCTGGATATTCATGCCTGACCCCACCGATCGAACAGGCCCTTGATCAGGCTGGCGGTATCTTTCGGGTGCTCAAGCGGGAACATGTGGCCACCCGGAACGCTGTGGTATTCCCCCTTCGGCATGCCCCGCACCGCCAAGGCATGATGACGACGCACCACGGTACTGGCCTGACCACGGACCATGGCCAGCGGCAGGTGCAACTGCTGGACAGGCGCAGGGCTCAGGTGGGGTACGTTGCGATAGATGCTGATTTCGGTAGCAGGATCGAAGCGCAGGCACAGCGCGTGCTGATGCTCGTGCAGGCCATGTTCGACGTAGGCATCCAGGCAGTCGGGGTCGAAGTGGCGGAACAGTGATCGGCTGGCGAAATAGGAGCGGGCACTGAGCCGATCTTCGAATTCGGCGCGCCGACCTAGCGTCCGGCCGGCCGGGGTAATGCGGTCGATCAAGCCCAGGTGCTTGGCAGCACGCAGCAGCCACTGGTCTGCGCGGGTCAGCACGGGCGAGTCGAGCATGACCACACCCCGGTAGAGCTCAGGTTGCCGCAGGGCGGCATGCAAATGCAGAACACCCCCTAGCGAATGTCCCACGCCCCATACTGGGCCTGGCTGCTGCTCAAGGTGGTACAACAGCTCGTCCACCAGGCTCTGCCAGTTGGCGTCTACCGGAAAGCGCGGATCATGGCCGTGCTGGGGCAAGCTCTGCACAGAGTAATCCGGCGCCAGGGCGGCGAACAACTTGCCGTAGGTTGCCGACGGAAACCCATTGGCATGGGCAAAGAATATCGGTTGCGGCATGGTGGGCTTCCGGGCGCAGAGAGTGGCCCATTGTGGTTGTCCACCAAGCCCCAGGCAACGTTCGGAAAGGTCATCGGCAAGGGCGATCAGGTCATGCCGATCGATCAAAGCTACCCAGCGAGCGGCGCAGACACGCCTTGATGAAGGCTTGATGGCTTTCCAGCGCCTCGCGCGCCAGACGCTGGTCTTCAGCGTCCAGGTCCAATCTGCGCAGCGCCAGGCAGCTGGTTTGTATCAGGTGGGCCACGCGGGTGCAGGCTAGCTGCAAGGCAAGCAGTTCCTGCTCGGCTTGCTGACGTCGACCTTCCTCAAGCGCCGTGTTCGCCTCGATCTTGCGCATCAGGTGATAGAACTTGGCGTCGGCGACCTCCCGCAGCAAGCTGTGCTGGGCGTGGTCCAGGGCGATGCCTTGTTCGACCTTCTCCGTGGTGGTTTGCAGGTTCAGCGAGCACAACAATTTCCACATTTCGCCCGTCATCGACCCAACCTTATGCCTGTTCTTTGTGACTAAGCTAGCAAGTCGCAATCGATTGAAACAACTGACAAAAATGCCAGTTGCCTCCATTGCCAACCTGTATGACGAAGCCACCGGGCAATCAGCAGGACATGTGCAAGGCGCGCAGCGTCATCAATCCCGCCAGGGGCCAATCCCCCTCAAGTTCCGCCAGGCTAGCCGTGCCCATGGCTGCCGGCCGTTGCAGGTGACCGTGTTCGAGCAGCCCGACCAGGTGGCCGACCAACGGTTGGTGGCTGACCAACAGCACGTGATCCAGACCAAGGCGTTCGATCTGGCCGATCGCGTGTTGCACATCACTCTCGGGGGCCAGCCACGGCACCGTGCGTACCGGCTCGCTAAACCCCAGCGCCTCATGGACCAACGCAGCGGTCTGCTGCGCCCGAACATAAGGGCTGGCAATGATCGCCTGCAGTGGCTTGCCTGCCAGGTGTGCGGCGCTGTGCAGAACCTGCTCGCGACCGTGCGCGGTCAAGCGCCGCTCGGCATCGCGGGTGGCTCGCGGCTCGGCTTCACCGTGGCGCAACACCCACAGGTTCACAGCTTGGGCTCTCGGTCAGGTTCAGCAGGCGCAGGCGCGCGCGCCACATGGGGCGCCTCGCCGTCCGCCGGGCGTGGTGCTGGCCAATCGGCAAACGGCCAGGGCTTCTGATCGGTATGGAAGGTGCCGAAACGTCCGATCTGAGCCAGGTACTGGCTCAGGCTATCGCCAACGTCCATCACGCTGGCGCTGGGCGCACCGTAGATCAGTCGATAGATCAACTGGACTACTACCAGACCGGCCAGCAGCAACTCGGCCAATTGCCAGACCACCAGGAAAACCAGCATCCAGACCACGCGCAGGATCAGGGACTCGCGCTGGGCATGTTCGGGGGTATCGTTCATGTGTCGCTCCTTGCCGTTTGCCAGGGTTATCAGGGTTCAGTTGAAGCCGCTGATGGAAATGAAATCGACATCGGTCTTCGGCTCGGCGCTCATCAGGTGCTCGATCACCTGATTCAACGTGCGGCCTTCGAACAGGATGGCATGCAGGCCAGCGACCAGGGGCATGTACACCTGCGCCTGCTGTGCCTTGGCCTTGAGTACCTTGAGGGTGTTGACGCCCTCTGCCACTTCCCCCAGCCGACTCACCGCCTCATCCAGGCTCAGCCCCTGGCCGAGCGCGTAGCCCACCTGGTAGTTACGACTCTTAGGTGAGGAGCAGGTGACGATCAGGTCGCCCACGCCGGCCAGGCCCAGGAAGGTCATGGGGTTGGCGCCCTGGCTGACCGCAAAGCGGGTCATCTCGGCCAGTGCGCGGGTAATCAACATGCTCTTGGTGTTCTCGCCCATGCCCAGCGCCACGGCCATGCCAGCGATGATGGCGTAGACGTTCTTCAGGGCGCCACCGAGTTCCACGCCAAAACGGTCGCTGCTGGCGTACACGCGGAAGGTCCTGCCATGCAGCACAGCCTGCACCTGTTGGCACAGGCGCTCGTCTTCGCTGGCCACCACAGTGGCAGTCAGGGCGTGCTCGGCAATTTCCCGGGCAAGGTTGGGCCCGGAGAGCACACCTATGCGCGCCTGCGGGGCGATCTCCTCGACGATCTGGCTCATCAGCTTGAACGTCTGGGCCTCGATCCCTTTGGTGAGGCTGACCAGTCCTTTGCCACGCAGCAGGTCGGCATGGGGCGCCAATACGCTGCGCAAGGCACTGGAGGGCAAGGCCACGAAAATCAGGTCGCACGCCTGGAGCGTGGCCAGCAGGTCATTGACCGGCTCTACCCCTTCGTGCAGCCCAATGCCCTTGAGGTAGCGCGGGTTCTCGCGATGCTCGCGCATCGCCTGGGCCTGTGCCGGGTCGCGCATCCATTGGCGCACTGGCACACCGTTCTGTGCCAGCAGGTTTGCCACGGCCGTGCCGAAGCTGCCGCCGCCCAGAACTGCAACAGGTTGCTGATCAGTCATATCCAATCCGTTAACACCTAAAATAAATGGCGACCGGCGCATTATACGGGTCACCTGCCCCGCGCCAAGGCCGGTCGGGCATTGCTCGCCCAGGCCAGGTGCATGCCCACCGATCGGCCAGCATCAATACCGCCGCAGATCACTGGCAAAACGGCAAAGTTCATTTACCATGCCGGTTTACCCACGATACAAGGCCGCTCCGTGCTCCCTGGCTCGCCTCCCTACCCGCGGCTGTTGCTGTTGACCGCCCTGCTCGGTGCACCTGCGCTGGCAGATGACTTGTTCATCGACAACAGCGACCTGCCACAGGTTTTGACTGCAACACGCCTCAAACAATCCCCGGCTGCGGTGCCAGGGAGCATGACCGTGCTCGACGGCGCCTTGATCCGGGCCAGCGGTGCGCGTGACATTCCCGAGCTGCTCAGGCTCGTGCCAGGGATGATGGTGGGCTATTTGGCTGGCAATCAACCGACCGTCAATTACCACGGCAGCAACGTCAACGAAGCGCGCCGCATGCAGGTGCTGATCGACGGCCGCTCGGTGTATCGGGCCGGGCTGGCGACGGTGGACTGGAGCGATATCCCGCTGGCGCTGGAAGACATCGACCGAATCGAGGTGTTCAGAGGGCCGAACACGGTCAGCTATGGCGCCAATGCCCTGATGGCCGTGGTGAACATCCTCACCCGCAATCCTGCCGACAGCCACGGCACGCGCCTGAAAGTCACGCGCGGGCAAAACGGCATCGACGACTTCTATGCCAGCCAAGGCTTTGGCTGGGACAACGGCGATATGCGTCTGTCCATCTCGGGCCTGCAGGATGATGGGTTCGACCATGACCAGTTCGGCCAGCACTACCGTGACAGCCGCCGCGCCACACGTTTGAACCTGAGCGCCAGCCATGTCCTGGCACAGGACCAGACACTGGACTGGCAACTGGCCGCCAAAGAAGGCACCAACCAGCGGCCCTATACCTACCAGCCAGTGTTCCCGTTCGTGACCCAGCGCGGCAAGGATGCCGACGTCAAGGCCATGGACTATGCAGGCTCGGTGCGCTGGAACATCGACTTTGCCGCTGAACACAGCCTGTACGTCCAGGGTTCGGCGCAGCACTTCGACCGCCAGCAAGTGTGGCGGGCCTGCGACGCGGCGTTGTCCTTCAGCCCCGAACTCACCCGCCTCTGGCAAATGAACCCCAATTACGCCGAACGGGTAGCCCGCGGCGCGAACAACCCGCCCCCTAGCAGCACCCCCCAGGAGCAGGCCCTGGTCGATGCGATCAAGGAGCAGTGGAACAACCAGGGCGGCAGTGACGTGGTGTGCGGCGATGTCGACCAGAGCACGCGTGAAACCCGCTATGACCTGGAAATCCAGGACACCTACAGCCTGACCGACAGCCTGCGCCTGCTCAGCGGCATGAACTATCGCTATGATCGTGCCGACTCGCAGACCTACTTCAATGGCAGCGTGGACGATCAGACCTGGCGGCTTTTCGGGCAACTGGAGTGGCGAGCCGACGAGCACTGGATCGTGCAGGGCGGCGCCATGTTCGAGGATTCGCGGCTCTCTGGCAGCTCGCTTACGCCACGGTTGGCGGTCAATTACCTGATCACCCCGCGCCATGGCCTGCGCGCCGTCTATTCCGAGGCGGTACGTTCGCCTGACATGTTCGAAAACAACGTCAACTGGAGCTACACCGTCAAGAACCTGATGCCCTACGCCTTCGGCCAGCAGCATGGCGAATACTTCGTCAAGACCCGCGGCCCTGGTGACCTGGAGCAGGAGCACATGCGCTCGCGTGAGCTGGGCTACAACGGCTACTTCAGCGACCTGGACCTGAGCATGGACCTGAAGGTGTTCTTTGATGAGATCACCGGCATGATCAGCGAGCCGCTCAAGAACAATCAGTACATCGCCAGCAATGCGAACCGCGCGCGCTTCAGCGGCAGCGAGGCCCAATTCGATTGGCGCCCTACCCTGCGCGACCGGCTGCGCTTGACCTTCGCCCATGTCGACGCGTGGGCCAGCAATCCTGCCGACCGCAACCTCAGCGCCAGCAACAGCGGCTCTGTCGGCTGGATGAGGGACTGGGGCCACGGCTGGTCCAGTGGTGCTTTCTATTATGGAGACGATGCCCTGAATCAGTACCGCTACGAACGCCTGGACCTGCGCGTGGCCAAGCGTTGGCGCGTGCACGAGAGCAACCTGGAACTGGCAGCCCTGTGGCAGCAACGCCTGGATGATGAGCCCACCACCGCCGTGCAGAACCGCTACGACAGCCGGCATCGGCTGAGCCTGAGCGCGGAGCTGGAGTTCTGATGGTTCGGTTGCTGCGCCTGTTGGTGCTATGGCTGTGGCCATTGGGGCAGTTGTCCGCTAGCGAAATCCTGCTGGTCGGCGCCCAGGACCAGCCGGGTATCCGCAGCTTCATCGCTGCCCTGGAAAGTCGACGCCCCAATGACCACGTGCATTTCCAGGCTGCCAGCGAGCTGCCTGCGCCGGGCCGGCTTGACCTGGACCTGCGCCTGGTGTTGCTGGACGATGAGGCATTGCAATGGCGCCTGTCGCAAACCGCCGGGCCACCGGCACTGGCCATGAGGGTCAGCCGGGTGCAGGTGGAACAGCGCCTGGGAAAGTCGCGCCCCGGGTTTCTCACCTTGCTGTGGAGCGACCCGCCGCTGGATCGACAACTGCGCCTGACCCGCTACCTGTTGCCGCAAGCCAGGCGCATCGGGGTGCTGTACGGTGAACACAGTGGTTTTCTGCTGGATGAGCTGCGCCGTGCCGCGCAACCGCTTGGCCTGGAGATCGTGGCACAGGCTTGGCCCGACCCGCGTGACAGCCGCCCCTTGCAATACCTTCTGGGCAGCAGTGACGTGCTGCTCGGGCTCGATGATCCGGACCTGTACAATTCCAAGACAGCGAAAAACCTGTTGCTCAGCAGTTACGGCCGTCAAATGGCGTTGATCGGACCCAATGCCGGGTTCGTTCGAGCCGGCGCGCTGGCCAGCACCTACAGCGACCAGCAAGATTGGCTGGGCGTGCTCGACAGCCTGCTCGGGCAATCGCCTGCGCGCTGGCCCCGCAGCCTCTACCCAGCTCATTTCGGGGTCAGCGGCAATCAGCAGGTGGCACGGGCGCTGGGCCTGGAGCCCATTGATCCCGACGCCGCCGCCCAAGCCCTGGCTGCTGGGGAGCGCACCCCATGACCAAGGGCCTGAACTGGGACATTCATACGCGCACACAGATCATCAGCCTAGGCCCGGCGCTGCTGCTGACGCTGCTTTTGATCAGCTTCTTCACGTTCGTGCGCATCCAGGATTTGCGTCAGGAGCTCAACCACACCGGCCAATTGATTGCCAACCAGCTTGCGCCCGCGTCCGAATACGGGGTCATCTCAGGCAACAATGAAGTGCTCGAAGGCCTGATGCGCGCCACCCTGAGCATTCCCCACGTGCGGTTTCTGGAGGTGCAGGACAGCCGCAACCATATTTTGGTGTACGTCGAGCAGTCTGACGAAAGCACCAACCGCGCCCAGCAGGTGGAGGTGTTTCAGGCGCCGATTCGTCTGCAACAGATTCGACTCGAAAGCGATTTCCTCCAGGAAGGCCTGGCGGCTGCCCCGGCTATTGGCGATGACTACCTGGGGCGGGTCATCGTCGGCATGTCGGACGATGCGTTCAGTCAGCGTCAGCAGGAGATCGTGATCAAGGCCGCCGTGCTGGCATTGTTCGCACTACTGTTCACCTTCTTGCTGGCTCGCCGCCTGGCCCTGAGCCTGGCCAAACCCATCAGCGACATGGGCCATGCCGTCAAGGCCATCCAGCAGGGTCACTACGATACGCCCGTTCCGGTGGTGGACGACAGCGAGCTGGGGCATCTGGCCCGGCACATCAATAATCTGGCCCGCGCGCTCGAGCAGGCCAGTACCGAGCAGAAGAAAGCCATTGCCGAGCTGATCCAGGCACGCGAAGAGGCCGAGCAGGCCAACCGCGCCAAGTCCGATTTCCTGGCCATGATGAGCCACGAGCTGCGCACACCGCTCAACGGTGTACTGGGCATGCTGCAATTGCTCGAAACCACCTCGATGAGCAGCGAGCAGGCCGACTACACCGCAGTGGCGAGCGAGTCGACGGGGCATCTGCTGCGGGTCATCAATGACATCCTCGATTTCTCGCGGATTGAACGGGCGGCCTTGCAGCTCGAGCACATCGATTTCAACCTCGGCGAGCTCATCACCCACTGCGTCCAGTCATTCCAGCATGCAGCGCAGCAACAAGGGCTGGCGCTGGACTTGAGCCTGGCCGAGAACACCGCCCAGTTGCAGGTGAACGGCGACCCTACCCGGATCCGGCAGATTCTCCTGAACCTGATCGGTAATGCCCTGAAGTTCACCGAACAGGGTCAGGTGCGGGTCGAGGCCCGTTGGCAGGTGATGGATGAGCAGCGCATCTGGCTGACATGCAGCGTGCAGGACACGGGCATTGGCATCGACAATGATCGACTGGAAATGATGTTCGTCGCGTTCCAGCAGGCCGACAGCTCGATTTCCCGTCGCTACGGCGGCACCGGCTTGGGCCTGTCCATCGCGCGTACCCTGGCCGAACGCATGGGTGGGCACCTGCATGGCCAGAGCCTCGAAGGCCATGGCTCGACCTTTACGCTGGAAATGCCCCTGGCATTGCCAGCATTGACGCGCCAGGCCCGCCGCGTTGCGCCGCCCAGCCAGCTAGCCTGGACCGAACCCACCAGGGTATTGCTGGTCGAAGACAATGCCGTCAACCAGAGCGTCACCGAGGCCATGTTGCGCAGCCTGGGCGTTGAGGTGAGCACGGCCGATGACGGCCAGCAGGCCGTGGAGCAGGTCAGGCTGCAGCGTTTCGCTGCCGTTTTCATGGACTGTGGCCTGCCCTACATGGACGGTTACGAGGCCACGCGCCAACTGCGCCTGCTGACAAACGGCGCGCACGTGCCGATCATCGCCCTAACCGCCAATGCGTTGCAGGGTGACCGCGAACGGTGCCTTGCCGCAGGGATGGATGACTACCTGAGCAAACCCCTGCGCCGCAGTGAATTGCAGCAAGTGCTGGCGCGCTGGCTGCCAGGACAGGCAACCGCGACTGGCGATAAATGCTAAAGTGCGGCAGTCTTAAACACTGGACAGGACTCCTTTCGGACCTGAAAATAGACGTTTCAGTGCACACCTGTACTTCTTTCGACAGGTGCGCTGTGACTTTCACTACAACGCAATAGTCTACCTGTAGGCTGCCGCCCCGCTCGCGATGCGTGACGGGCCGGCCGGGAAGATTCATCCCCTGCCGCAGGGGGTTATTGAGGAGCTCGCATGACCAAACAACACGCCTTTACTCGGGAAGACCTGCTGCGCTGCAGTCGCGGTGAGCTGTTCGGCCCAGGTAATGCGCAACTGCCCGCGCCGAACATGCTGATGGTCGATCGCATCACCCACATCAGTGAAGAAGGCGGCAAGTACGGCAAAGGTGAATTGGTCGCCGAGCTGGACATCAATCCTGATCTTTGGTTTTTTGCCTGCCATTTCGAAGGCGACCCCGTGATGCCAGGGTGCCTGGGCCTCGATGCCATGTGGCAGCTGGTCGGCTTTTTCCTGGGCTGGCAAGGCCTGCCGGGCCGCGGTCGTGCACTGGGTTCCGGTGAAGTGAAGTTCTTCGGCCAGGTGCTGCCCACCGCCAAGAATGTCACCTACAACATTCACATCAAGCGCGTGCTCAAAGGCAAGCTGAACATGGCCATCGCCGATGGTTCGGTCAGTGTCGATGGCCGCGAGATCTACACCGCCGAAGGCCTGCGGGTCGGCGTGTTCACCTCCACTGACAACTTCTAAGGGTTATTCGCATGCGCCGCGTCGTTATCACTGGTCTGGGCATCGTGTCGTGCCTGGGCAATGACAAAGCTACCGTCACCGAAAACCTGCGCAACAGCCGTCCGGGTATTCGTTACAACCCGGAATACAAGGAAATGGGGCTGCGTAGCCAGGTTTCCGGCTCCATCGACCTCAATCTCGAAGAACTGATCGACCGCAAGGTCTTCCGTTTCGTCGGGCATGCGGCTGCCTACGCCTATCTGGCGATGCAGGACGCCATCAAGGACTCGGGCCTGACCGAAGAGCAGGTCTCCAGCCCGCGTACCGGCCTGGTTGCCGGCTCCGGTGGTGCATCGACCCTGAACCAGATGGAAGCGCTGGATACCCTGCGCGAAAAAGGCGTCAAGCGTGTAGGCCCCTACCGGGTAACCCGCACCATGGGCAGCACTGTTTCGGCGTGCCTGGCGACGCCGTTCAAGATCAAGGGCATCAACTACTCGATCTCTTCTGCATGCGCTACATCGGCCCACTGCATTGGTACTGCACTGGAGCAGATCCAATGGGGCAAGCAGGACATCGTGTTCGCCGGCGGCGGTGAAGAAGAGCACTGGAGCCAGTCGTTCCTGTTCGATGCCATGGGCGCCCTGTCGACCAAGCGCAACGAAACCCCGGAACTGGCCTCGCGTGCCTATGACGCAGACCGCGATGGCTTCGTCATCGCCGGTGGCGGTGGCATGGTGGTGGTCGAAGAGCTGGAACATGCGCTGGCCCGTGGCGCCAAGATTTACGCCGAGATCGTCGGCTATGGCGCCACCTCCGACGGCTATGACATGGTCGCGCCAAGCGGCGAAGGCGCCATCCGCTGCATGCAGCAGGCGCTGTCGACCGTCGATACGCCGATCGACTACCTGAACACCCACGGCACCTCTACCCCAGTGGGCGACGTTGCCGAAATGAAGGGCGTTCGTGAAGTGTTCGGCGAAAATGCACCAAAGATCAGCTCGACCAAGAGCTTGTCCGGTCACTCCCTGGGGGCTGCCGGTGTACACGAGGCGATCTACTGCCTGCTGATGATGGAGAACAACTTCATCGCCGGCTCGGCCAACATCGACGAGCTGGACCCGGCGGTCGCTGACTTGCCGATCCTGCGCAAGACCGAAGAAAATGCCAAGATCGATACGGTCATGAGCAACAGCTTCGGTTTCGGCGGCACCAACGCCACCCTGGTGCTCAAGCGCTGGGAAGGCAAGTGATTCGCTGACGCGCCAATAGAAAACGCCCCGACTGGTTCGGGGCGTTTTCATTTACGTTGTAAAAAAGATCCCGTTGGGCACGACGTGACCTGTGTCATTTCCCCTTGGGCAGTACAGCCAGGAAGTTGTCCTTGGCCACGCGCGTGGCCACGTCCTCGGGCAGGGCATCCAGAAATGGCCTGAAACTGTCCATCTCCTCCCCCAGGCTATCGAAGCGGCCGACCATATCCGAGCCCAGCATGAACCGCGTCGGATACCGCTTTACCAGCGCCAGCCAGGCTTCGCGTGGGACGCCTTGCTCATCGAGCAGGTAGGGCTTGAGCACACTCCACGACAGGTCCACGTACAGGTTCGGGTAATCCTCGAGCAATCGCGTCAGTACGGGCAGCAGAAAATCCATCTGTGTCTGATGCCGGTGAATTTCCATGCTGCTGCCAGCGTGTGCCCAGATGAAGCGCGTATGCGGATGATTGCGCAGGGGCTCTTCGATCTCGGCCAGGTACAAAGGGTTACGCTCGCGCTTGGAGGTGATGTTGGAATGCAACAGCACCGGCAGGTCGCGCTCGGCGGCCAGGTGGTAGACCCGGGTCATGGCTTCGTTGTTGGCACGCGGGGTTTCACCGCTGGTCAACGCCGTCAGGTCATCGTGACGGGTGAATACCTCGCCGATACCCTGCCAGAGGCCTGGATAAAGGTCGAGCATGCGCTCGATATGGCTCACGGCATTCTTGTCGACTGGATTGAAGCCGGTCAGAAAGGGGTGGAATCGCTTGCGCTGTTCGCCCGACAACTGCTGCAGCGCCGCTGCCACATAAGTGTCGGTGGCACTGTACCAATAGGCGTCGGCATCGTCGCCGGCGTAATAGCGGGGGCGCTTGGGCTCGTCTTCATGCCATTTCTTGGCAACGGGGATGCCGGAGATCATCGACTGATCGATGCCTGCAGCGTCCATGGCCTTGAGCAGCGCCGGCATACCTTCGGATTCCTGGAAGAAATCCACGTAATGCAGGTGCGCGTCGCTGTAGCGGTATTCACGGGCCTCGGCACCTGGGCCAAGCCAGGCGGTGAACGCTACGCAGGCCAGTGCTCTGGCGATCATGGTTGGCTTCCTTGTAAGGGGCAAACCTACTAGACCTGCAAGGGCAGCGTGCGGTTCGCCAGCCCTGCCATCAACGCAGCGCTGGCACTCGCTCCGGTCACGTGCGCGCTAGCGCTGGAATACCTCGGCCAGCAGGTTGTGCATTGCCCGGAAGGCCCGCTCGGAGGTGCGCCGGTCGTACTGCGTCTTGCCAGGCACGTTGGCATCCGGGTCAGTGAACGAATGCACCGCACCGCCATAGCTCACCAGTTGCCAATCGACTTTGGCGGCGTTCATTTCGTTTTCGAACGCCGGGAGCTGCTCTTGGGGCACCAAGGGGTCGGATGCGCCATGCAGCACCAGGACCGAGCCCTTGATGCGTTTGGCATCCTCAGGGTCAGGCGTGTCCAGTGTGCCGTGGAAGGAGATCGCTGCACGCAGATCAGCCCCCGCACGTGCCAGTTCGAGCGCACAGCACCCCCCGAAGCAGAACCCGAAGGTTGCCACCTTGCCGGGGCTCAGTGGCGCCTTGGACTGGCCCAGCAACTGCGCAAGGGCGCCTTCCATGCGCCTGCGCAACTCGCCGCGGTCATTTTTGAGCGGCATCATTGCAGCGCCCGCCTCATCGGCATTCGCCGGGCGAACGGTCTGACCATAGAGATCGACGAGCAGCACCACATAACCTTGCGCTGCCACTTCCTTGGCGATGCGCTCGGCCCCTTCTGTCACGCCCATCCAGTTGGGCGCCATCACCAGGCCAGGCCGATCCAGGGCGCCGGGCTCATAGGCCAAACGGCTCTCGAAGGTCTTGCCGGACAGGTGGTGGACCAGTGATTCGACGACTACTTCGCTCATGCTGTACTCCTTAAAGCTGCACCATGAAAAAAGCCCGCCGAAGCGGGCTTTAGCCATACGTCAATTCAAGCAGACAACTCGACCAACAGCTTGTTCAGGCGCCGCACGTAGGCTGCGGGGTCTTTCAGACTGTCACCGGCTGCCAGCGCGGCCTGGTCGAACAGAATGTGCGACAGCTCGGCGAAGCGGTCCTCGCTCTGTTCGTGATCGAGCTTCTCGATCAGCGGGTGAGTCGGGTTGAACTCGAAGATGGGCTTGGAATCGGGCACTTTCTGGCCGCTGGCTTCCAGAATCTGGCGCATCTGCAGCCCCAGGTCCTGCTCGCCGATGGCCAGAATGGCTGGCGAATCTGTCAGGCGATGGGAGACGCGGACCTCGGCGACGTTTTCGCCCAATGCGCTTTTCAGGCGCTCTACCAGGCCTTCCTTATCCTTGGCGACTTCTTCCTGGGCCTTTTTGTCTTCTTCGGTATCCAGTTTGCCCAGGTCCAGATCGCCACGGGCCACATCCACGAACGCCTTGCCGTCGAATTCGTTCAGGTAGCTCATCAGCCACTCGTCGATGCGATCGGTCAGCAGCAACACTTCGATGCCTTTCTTGCGGAAGACTTCGAGGTGCGGGCTGTTCTTGACCTGCGCGTAGGACTCGCCGGTGAGGTAGTAGATCTTGTCCTGCCCTTCCTTGGCGCGGGCCAGGTAGTCGGCCAGCGACACGCTCTGCTCGCCGATTTCGTCGTGGGTAGACGCAAAGCGCAACAGGCCAGCGATCTTTTCCTTGTTGGCAAAGTCTTCGGCGGGGCCCTCTTTCAACACCTGACCGAAGTTCTTCCAGAAGCTCTTGTACTGCTCTGGCTCGTTCTTGGACAGTTTTTCGAGCATGTCCAGCACGCGCTTGGTCAACGCGGTCTTCATCGAATCGATGATCGGGTCTTTCTGCAGGATTTCCCGCGACACGTTCAGCGACAAGTCGTTGGAGTCCACGACACCCTTGATAAAGCGCAGGTAAAGCGGCAGGAACGACTCGGCCTGATCCATGATGAACACGCGCTGAACGTACAGCTTCAAGCCACGCGGCGCTTCACGCTGGTACAGGTCGAACGGGGCGCGGGCAGGCACGTACAGCAGCGAGTTGTATTCAAGCTTGCCTTCGACCTTGTTATGGCTCCAGGCCAACGGGTTTTCGAAGTCATGGCCGATGTGCTTGTAGAACTCCTGATATTCCTCGTCCTTGATCTCGGTACGCGGACGGGTCCACAGGGCGCTTGCACGGTTGACGGTTTCCCACTCTTGGGCTGGCTGCTCTTCGCCTTCGGCTGCTGTCTGTTCCTTGGGCAACTGAATTGGCAGGGCAATGTGATCGGAGTACTTCTTGACCACGTTGCGCAGGCGCCAGCCATCGGCGAATTCCAGCTCGTCCTTTTTCAGGTGCAGAACAATGCGGGTACCGCGCTCAGGCTTGTCGATGGTCGCGACTTCAAACTCGCCCTCGCCCTTGGACGACCAGTGCACGCCTTCGCTGGCGGGCTGGCCCGCGCGACGGCTGTAGACATCGACCTGGTCAGCCACGATGAATGCCGAGTAGAAGCCCACGCCAAACTGACCGATCAGGTGCGAGTCTTTCTTCTGATCGCCGGTGAGGTTCTTCATGAAGTCGGCAGTGCCGGATTTGGCAATGGTACCCAGGTGAGCGATGACGTCGTCGCGGCTCATGCCGATGCCGTTGTCCTCGAGGGTGACCGTACCGGCCTCCTTGTCGAAACTCAGGCGAATCTTCAGGTCCGCATCGCCTTCGAGCAGTTCGGGCTTTGCCAGCGCCTCGAAACGCAGCTTATCGGAGGCGTCGGAGGCGTTGGAGATCAGTTCGCGCAGGAAGATCTCCTTGTTCGAGTACAAGGAATGGATCATGAGGTGCAGCAGTTGCTTTACCTCGGTCTGGAAGCCCAGCGTTTCTTTTTGAGTCTCCACGCTCATGTTCTTCAAACTCCGATCAGATGACAGTGGTCGCCAAGCGGCATGGATGGCTGCGTTGGCGGCGGATGTCATGCAGATGGGGGCTGCCGAATTGATTTCAAGGGCTTGCCCGATTCGATCTTCAAATCCGAGCGGGTCGTGGCGAGCTGCTTAGCCGCCCTGCTGGCCGCAGGCGGTAGATCGTTTCCAGGTTCAGACGGGTGCCGATACTGACGCAACGAAGTGACGTGCATGTGCGTACCTGCCGTGCACTGCCATACCGGCGTAGTTGCAGTTGCCCGCGGCCGTTAACCCGCCTTAGTGCGAAACACTCGCCATGGCCGGAAGTTCAGTTTCAAGATATTTAATATCTGCGTAATGACGGTGGAACTAATCCAGCAGGGCCCGACTCGAAGCATCAAGTCAACTTATTCCACCAAGGAGAGACACCCTCATGCGTAAACCATTTGCTTTTGCTCTGATGCTGGCTGCTGCCATGGGCCTGGCTGCTTGCGATAAAGCGAGCGAAGACAAAGCCCAGGACGCACAAGAACACCGTGAAGAAGCCCAGGAGAAGATGGGTGACGCACAGGACAAGATGAACGAAGCCGCCAAGGAAAACGCCGAAGCTGCCCAAGACCAGGCCGAAGCCAATCGCAAGGCTGCCGAAGAGGCTGCCCCAGCCACGCCAGCGACCACCACTACTCCGGCCGATCCTGCCAAGCAGTAATCGAACCGAACAAAAAAACCCGACATTGTCGGGTTTTTTTGTGCCTGTCATTCGTGGACTAATCGTTTCAGTTGGGCAACGTGGACTGTGGGGCGTGCAACTCGCCTGTCGAACTTTCGGTGGGGGTGAACACCATGACGTCAAGCACGTCTGAATGGAACTCGCGGCGATAAAGGATCAGCACAACCCCTACACTTACCGCCATGAACAACCAGGGGTTGATAAACCAGCTCAACATGGCCATGCCGAAGTAATAAGCGCGCAGCCCGAAGTTGAATTGGTTGGCCGCCAATGACAGCACCCTGGCCGCCCTCAAGGCAAAGGCCTTGCGCTCTAGTTCGCTTACCTGACGCTCGCCGATCATGGGCGCCGAGCCCACCAGTACGGCAGCGAAGTTGTATTGACGCATGCACCAGCTGAACGTGAAGAAGGCATACACGAACACCGTGGCCAGGCACAGCAACTTGATCTCCGACATGCCCTGGGATGCCTGCTGCACCAGCGGCAGATCCGCCAGCAACGACAGCGCGCGGTCGGAAGCCCCCAGCACAGTCAAGATACCCGCCAGGATGATCAGGGTGCTGGAGGCGAAAAAGGAGGCGTTGCGTTCCAGGTTGCCGATGACGCTGGCATCGGCAATGCGGTTGTCACGCAGCAGCATCCTGCGCATCCAGTCTTCACGGTACAAATGCAACACGCTGGCCAGGCATGCGGTGTCTCGCCCCTTCCAGATGGCATAGCGCGTATAGCCGCCCCAGCACAGCACGAACCAGCATGCCGCTATGAGGTTATTGAGGTTGCTCAGGATGAAGTTCATGCAGAGATCCGTAGGTGCCATGTGCCGAAAGCATAAAGACCGTCTTTCGACGCTGGCAAGCCGCAAAAGGCACGCGAACTCCGGCGAATAATTTCCAAGGCGGCTCGCTTGCGCCGTTTGCCAAGGTGCATACGAACAAAAGCCCCGCATCCTTGCGAATGCGGGGCTTGCAGTGCCAAGCGGTGGGTCCAGCATCTCATGGCTTGTGGCCGATGCCGCACCCTGGGCTTAGCAACTCATGCCATGGCCTGGCGGGGCTTGCCGAGCATGCGATCGCATACCACTGCACCCACCAAGGTCACCACCGACGGCACCAGCCAAGCCAGGCCCTGATCGCTCAAGGGCAAGTGAGCCATGAAGTCCGGGAGTACGTGGGCAATGTCGCTACCTTTGACGGCATCTACCATGCCGAACAGCAACGAGACCAGCATCACCGGGCCGAGGATGCGCGTTGGCGAGTTCCACAGCTCGTTCACGAAGCTCAGCCCCACCACGACGATGCACGGCGGGTAGATGGCGGTGAGCACAGGGATCGAGAACATGATCAGCTTGGTCAGCCCGAGGTTGGACACCAGCAGCGAGAAGCCTGCCAGGATCACGACCAGCGCGCGGTAGGACAACGGCAGGATCTGGCTGAAGTACTCGGCACAGGCGCAGGTCAAGCCCACGGCAGTCACCAGGCACGCCAGTGCGATCAACACGGCCAGGAAGCCGCTGCCCAACGAGCCGAAGGTATGTTGCACATAGGCGTGCAGCACAGCCGCCCCGTTGCTGGCCCCTGCCGCGATTTCGTGGCTACCGGCGCCCAGGCGGAACAGGCTGATATACACCAGCGCCAGGCCAACACCGGCAATCAATCCGGCAATGATGGCATAGCGAGTGATCAACTTGGGCGACTCCACGCCGCGCGAGCGGATGGCGTTGACGATGACGATGCCAAATACCAGCGCCCCGAGCGTATCCATGGTCAGGTAGCCATCGGAGAAGCCCTTGGAGAACGCGGCAGCAGCATAGGCAGGCTGCGCCTCGCCAATGGTGCCCGCTGGCAAGGCGAAGGCCGCGATGCCAAGCACGGCCAGCGCGATGATCTTGAGCGGTGCCAGGAACCGACCCACGGTGTCCAGCAGCTTGCCAGGGTACATCGACACCGCCAACACCACGATGAAGTAGACCAGGCTGTAGATGAACAGCGCCAGCGGGCTTTCACCCGTCAACGGCGCTACACCCACTTCGAACGATACCGTGGCGGTACGCGGTGTTGCGAACAAGGGGCCGACCGACAGGTAGCAAACGGCGGCCAGCAGGCCACCAAAGAACTTGCCGATCGGGCTGCTCAGCGCATCCATGCCGCCGCCGACCTTGGCCAGGGCGACCACGGTGATCACAGGCAGCCCCACCGCCGTGACCAAAAAGCCCAGCGCAGCCATCCACACGTGCGGGCCGGATTGCAGGCCGACGATGGGCGGAAAGATGATATTGCCAGCGCCTACGAAAAGCGCGAACGTCATAAAGCCAAGCGCCAGGATATCCTGGCCTTTGAGAACTTTCATTTGAGGTAGTACCACACTGCTGAAATCGGGATTCGTGAGGGGATTTCCCCATGGGTGAGGGAAATGCTGCCCGGCTTGGTAGGCCAGACCCGTTTAGCGTGTCGTTCCCTTTTGGGGCACGGGCACAAAATAGTCGCGTAGATTAACCGGTTTACCCTTCAAACGCACTGGCACAGTGCGTGTTGTCCGATGTGCGTACGTCATTGTCGTCTGCGTGAACGGAACGATCGGTATTATCCGCTGGTTGAACAGGGTGTATGTACGAAAATTCCTATCACAGCTATCGAAGAAACCTAATCCCTTTGGTCCCCTAACCTGACGAGCACATCTTCACGAGATTAATCGGCGTCTCTATACGACAAAGGCCACCCGAAGGTGGCCTCTGTGCGCGTGGGGGGTGCAGCAATATTACTTCTTCACTTCCCAACCGGTCAGCTCGGCCAAGGCCTTGCCGATGTCAGCCAGCGAACGTACGGTTTTGACACCTGCGTCCTGCAGGGCTGCGAACTTCTCGTCTGCAGTGCCCTTGCCGCCCGAAATGATGGCGCCAGCGTGGCCCATGCGCTTGCCCGCAGGTGCGGTAACACCGGCAATGTAGGAAACGACAGGCTTGGTGACGTTGGCCTTGATGTAGGCTGCGGCTTCTTCTTCAGCCGAACCGCCGATCTCACCGATCATGACGATCGCTTCAGTCTTTGGGTCTTCCTGGAACAGCTTCAGGATGTCGATGAAGTTGGAGCCCGGGATCGGGTCACCGCCGATGCCGACACAGGTCGACTGGCCAAAGCCGGCGTCGGTGGTCTGCTTGACAGCTTCGTAGGTCAGGGTGCCGGAGCGCGACACGATACCGACCTTGCCTGGCAAGTGAATGTGACCCGGCATGATGCCGATCTTGCACTCGCCCGGCGTGATAACGCCTGGGCAGTTAGGGCCGATCAGGGTCACGCCCAGCTCGTCGCACTTGACCTTGGCGTCCAGCATGTCAAGGGTCGGAATGCCTTCGGTAATGCACACGATCAGCTTGATGCCGCCAAACGCTGCTTCCAGGATCGAGTCCTTGCAGAACGGCGCTGGTACGTAGATGACCGAAGCATCGGCGCCGGTCGCCTCAACGGCTTCCTTGACGGTATTGAACACCGGCAGGCCCAGGTGGGTGGTGCCACCCTTGCCTGGAGTGACGCCGCCGACCATCTTGGTGCCGTAGGCGATGGCTTGTTCGGAGTGGAAAGTACCCTGCGAGCCGGTGAAGCCCTGGCAGATGACTTTGGTGTCTTTATTGATCAGGACGCTCATTACTTGCCCTCCGCAGCTTTGACAACTTGTTGAGCAGCGTCGGTCAGGCTGGTTGCAGCAATGATGTTCAAACCGCTTTCTGCCAGTACTTTAGCGCCCAGTTCGGCGTTGTTGCCTTCAAGGCGAACGACGACCGGCACCTTCACGCCGACTTCCTTCACAGCACCGATGATGCCTTCGGCAATCATGTCGCAGCGAACGATGCCGCCGAAGATGTTGACCAGAACGGCCGCGACATTGCTGTCGGACAGAATGATCTTGAACGCTTCGGTAACGCGTTCCTTGGTAGCACCGCCGCCCACGTCGAGGAAGTTGGCTGGCTTGCCGCCATGCAGGTTGACGATGTCCATGGTACCCATGGCCAGGCCAGCACCGTTGACCATGCAGCCGATGTTGCCTTCCAGGGCAACGTAGTTCAGTTCGAACTTGGCAGCGTGGGCTTCACGGGCATCGTCCTGGGACGGGTCGTGGAAGGTTTTCAGCTTCGGCTGACGGTACATGGCGTTGGCATCGATGTTGATCTTGGCATCGAGGCAGTGCAGGTCGCCGTCGGCCTTGATCACCAGCGGGTTCACTTCCAGCAGGGCCAGATCGTGATCCTTGAACAGCTTGGCCAGGCCCACGAAGATCTTGGCGAACTGTTGCACTTGCTTGCCTTCCAGACCCAGCTGGAACGCCAGCTCGCGACCTTGGAACGGCTGAGCGCCGACCAGTGGATCGATAGTGGCCTTGAGGATTTTTTCAGGTGTGTCGTGAGCGACTTTCTCGATGTCCACGCCACCTTCGGTGGAGGCCATGAACACGATGCGGCGGCTCGAACGATCGACCACAGCGCCCAGGTACAGCTCTTTGGCGATGTCGGTGCAGGATTCGACCAGAATCTTGGAGACGGGTTGACCGTTGGCATCGGTCTGGTAGGTGACCAGATTCTTGCCCAACCACTGTGCAGCGAACGCCTTGGCGTCTTCCTTGCTGCGAACCAGCTTGACGCCGCCCGCTTTGCCGCGACCGCCAGCGTGAACCTGGGCTTTGACGACCCACTCGTTCCCGCCGATCTTGTCGCAGGCTTCTGCCGCTTCTTCAGGGGTGTCGACCGCGAAACCCTTGGAAACTGGCAGGCCGTACTCAGCGAACAGCTGCTTACCCTGATACTCGTGAAGATTCATGCTTTTTACCGTCTTCGTTAGGTACTGCGCTTCGGCGCTGCGCCATCACTGGCGCCGCACCACCTGTGACCGTTGACCCCGGGTTATCCCATGTGATCCGGTCCGGCGGACTTTCCGCGGTGAGTCATGCACGCAAGACTCACGACGGGCAGCCCGCCGTGGTTTCTTATGATTAACGCTTCTTACGGTTGGCGACGTGAATGGCACCACCATTCACCGCCAGCGCTGCTTCATGCAACGCTTCGGACAGGGTTGGATGGCTGAAGACCATCATGCCCAGATCCTCGGCACTGGTGCCGAATTCCATTGCGATTGCGCCCTGCTGTACCAGTTCGGCAGCCGATGGGCCAATCACGTGCACACCCAGTACGCGGTCGGTCTTGGCATCGGCGATGACCTTGACGAAACCACCGGTGTCGTTGGCCGCCATCGCACGGCCGCTGGCCGCGAACGGGAAGGTGCCCACGTTAACCTCAACACCCTCGGCCTTCAAGGACTGTTCGGTCTTGCCGACCCACGCGATTTCCGGGTGGGTGTAGATGACCGATGGGATCAGGTCGTAATTCATCTGGGCCTTGTGACCCTTGATGCGCTCGACGACCATGATGCCCTCTTCCGAGGCCTTGTGCGCCAGCATCAGGCCACGCACCACGTCACCGATGGCGTAGACGCCCGGCACGCTGGTCGCGCACTGGTCATCGACGTAGATGTAGCCACGCTCGTCAATGTTCACACCGCTGTCGGCAGCCAGCAGGTCGGTGGTCACTGGACGGCGGCCCACCGCAACGATCAGCTTGTCGAAGGTGATCTTCTGCTCGCCTTCGGCGTTGGTGTAGGTCACTTCGACTTCGTCGCCGTTAACCTTGGAACCGGTGACGCGCGCACCCAGCTTGATGTCCAGGCCTTGCTTGGTCAGAACCTTCTGGGCTTCCTTGGAGACGGCGGTGTCGGCAGCCATCAGGAAGGTGTCCAGGGCTTCGAGTACGGTCACTTCTGCGCCCAGACGCGCCCATACCGAACCCAGTTCCAGGCCGATCACACCAGCGCCGATCACGCCAAGGCGCTTGGGCACGGCTTGGAATTCCAGGGCGCCGGTGGAGTCGACGATCACGTTCTGGTCGACCGGAGCCGGCGGAATGTCGATCGGGCGCGAGCCGGAAGCCAGGATGACGTTATCCGCTTCGATGACTTCGCTGGTGCCGTCGGCCTTGGTCACTTCGACCTTCTTGCCCGCCAGCAGCTTGCCGTGGCCCTGGATGGAGGTCACGCCGTTGGCCTTGAACAGGGTGGCGACACCGCCGGTCAGGTTCTTGACGATGCCTGCCTTGCGGCCAACCATCGCTGGTACGTCCATCTTCACTTCGCCAGTGGAGATACCGTGGACGTTGAAGCTCTCTTTGGCTTCCTTGTATTTCCAGGAGCTGTCCAGCAGCGCCTTGGAAGGAATGCAGCCTACGTTGAGGCAAGTGCCGCCCAGGGCCAGCTTGCCCTCGGCGTCGGTGTACTTCTCGATGCAGGCAGTCTTCAGACCAAGTTGGGCGGCCTTGATAGCAGCTACATAGCCGCCAGGACCGGCACCAATCACTACCACGTCGAATTTCTGGGTCATAAAAGATTCCTTGTTAGCTCAAGCGGCCGCTGCAAGCCGCAAGACAGACAGGCTTCGATCTGAAGCCTGCCGCTCGCAGCTTACAGCTGCGCGATTAGATGTCCAGCAGCAGGCGGGACGGATCTTCCAGCAGGTTCTTGATGGTCACCAGGAAGGTCACCGCTTCCTTGCCGTCGATCAGGCGGTGATCGTAGGACAGCGCCAGGTACATCATCGGGCGAATCACCACTTGGCCATTGATGGCCATCGGGCGCTGGATGATGTTGTGCATGCCCAGGATCGCGGCTTGTGGTGGGTTGACGATCGGCGTCGACATCATCGAACCGAAGGTACCACCGTTGGTGATGGTGAAGGTGCCGCCGGTCATTTCTTCGATGGCCAGCTTGCCGTCACGGGCTTTCTTGCCGAAGGTGGCGATGCCGTTCTCGATTTCGGCCAGGCTCATGGACTCGGCGTTGCGCAGTACCGGGACCACCAGGCCACGGTCGCTGGAGACCGCTACACCGACGTCCGCGTAACCATGGTAGACGATGTCGTTGCCGTCGATCGAGGCGTTGACTGCCGGGAAGCGCTTGAGCGCTTCGGTCGCAGCCTTGACGAAGAACGACATGAAGCCCAGGCGCACGCCGTTGTGGGTCTTCTCGAACAGGTCCTTGTACTTCGAACGCAGGGCCATGACTTCGGTCATGTCGACTTCGTTGAAGGTGGTCAGCATGGCCATGTTGGACTGGGCTTCGACCAGGCGCTCGGCGATCTTGGCGCGCAGACGGGTCATCGGCACACGCTTCTCGGTACGATCGCCAGCGGCGGTCACGACCGGTGCCGGTGCTGCAGCAGCAGGCTTGGCCGCCGGGGCAGGCGCCGACTTTTTATTGGCAACGGCAGCGACCACATCTTCCTTGGTCACGCGACCGCCTTTACCGGTACCCGACACGCTGGCCAGGTCGATGCCATTTTCTTCTGCCAGCTTGCGGGCAGCAGGGGCAGCGACCGGGTCGTCTTCACCGGCGTCGGCAGCGGCGGCGGCCGGTGCGGCGGCCTGGGCAGGCGCAGCAGCAGGTGCAGCGGCAGCAGCGCCGCCCTCCACGATCGAACCCAGCACTTCGTCGGACAGGACGGTATCGCCCTCGCCCTTGACGATGTCACCCAACACGCCGTCGGCAGTGGCCAGCACTTCCAGCACGACCTTGTCGGTCTCGATGTCGACGATCAGCTCGTCCCGCTTGACGGCGTCGCCTGGCTGCTTGTGCCAGGTGGCAACGGTGCCGTCGGCAACCGATTCCGGGAAGGTTGGGGCTTTGATCTCGATAGCCATTATCAGTGTTTCCTTAAATTCGGTTTCAGATGCGCGAAGGCGTTAAACGGTGAACGCGTCTTGCAGCAGTCGTTCCTGCTGTTCGGCGTGCTTGGAAGCGTAACCACAGGCTGGCGCGGCAGAAGCCTCGCGACCGGCGTATTCCAGGTTCAGCGCCTTGTTGTGGCGGCCCAGGATACGACGCATGTGGTGCTGGCTGCTGTACCAGGCGCCCTGGTTCATCGGCTCTTCCTGACACCAGACCGCGTGCTTGAGGTTGGTGTACGGCGCCAGGATTTCGACCAGGTCGTCTTCCGGGAACGGATACAACTGCTCGATACGCACGATCGCAATGTCTTCGCGGCCTTCGGCACGACGTTTTTCCAGCAGGTCGTAATAGACCTTGCCACCGCACAGCACCAGGCGCTCGACCTTGGCCGGATCGAGGGTGTCGATTTCCGGAATGACGGTCTGGAACGAACCTTCCGCCAGGTCTTCCAGCGTCGAGACGGCGAGCTTGTGACGCAGCAGCGACTTGGGCGTGAGCACGATCAGCGGCTTGCGCAGTGGGCGAATGACCTGACGACGCAGCAGGTGGTAGATCTGCGCCGGCGTGGTCGGCACACAGACCTGGATGTTCTGCTCTGCACACAGCTGCAGGTATCGCTCAAGGCGCGCCGAGGAGTGCTCTGGGCCCTGGCCTTCATAACCGTGCGGCAGCAGCATGGTCAAGCCGCACAGACGGCCCCACTTGTGCTCGCCACTGGTGATGAACTGGTCGATCACCACTTGCGCACCGTTGGCGAAGTCGCCGAACTGAGCTTCCCAGATCACCAACGCGTTCGGCGTGGTGGTGGAGTAGCCGTACTCGAATGCCAGCACCGCTTCCTCGGACAGGAAGGAGTCGTACAGTTCGAAGCGTGGCTGGCCCGGGTACAGGTTCTTCAGCGGTACGTAGGTGCTGGCGTCCTTCTGGTTGTGCAGCACCGCGTGACGGTGGGAGAAGGTGCCGCGCCCGATGTCCTGGCCGGTCATGCGGATCGGGTGCCCTTCGAACTGCAGCGTGGCGTAGGCCATGGTTTCGGCGTAGCCCCAGTTGATCGGCAGGCCACCGGCTTGCATCTTCTGACGATCTTCGTAGATCTTGGCGACCTGACGCTGGACCACGAAACCTTCGGGCAGCTCCAGCAGTTTTGCCGACAGCTCCTGCAGAGTCTTGAGGTCGAAGCGGGTGTCGTGGCGAGCCGTCCAGGCGTGACCCAGGTAGGGGCGCCAGTCCACGAACAACTCGCGGTTCGGCTCCTTGACCAGGCTCTTGACCACATGCAGGCCGTTGTCCAGCGCACTGCGGTAGTCGTCGATCTTGGACTGGGCGCGCTCGGCGTCGATGCGGCCTGCCTGGATGAGGGCTTCTGCGTACAGCTCGCGGGTGGTGCGCTGCTTGGTGATCTGCTGGTACATCAGCGGCTGGGTGCCGTTGGGCTCGTCGGCCTCGTTGTGACCGCGGCGACGGTAGCAAACCAGGTCGATGACCACGTCACGCTTGAACTGCATGCGGTAGTCGACGGCCAGCTGGGTGACGAACAACACCGCTTCCGGATCGTCGCCATTGACGTGCAGGATCGGCGCCTGAATCATCTTGGCCACGTCGGTGGCGTACTCGGTCGAGCGCGCATCGAGCGGGTTGCTGATGGTGAAGCCAACCTGGTTGTTGATCACGATGTGCACGGTACCGCCGGTCTTGAAACCGCGGGTCTGCGACATCTGGAAGGTTTCCATCACCACGCCCTGGCCTGCGAAGGCCGCGTCGCCGTGGATGGATATAGGCAGCACCTTGTCGCCAACGCTGTCGTTGCGGCGGTCCTGACGGGCGCGCACCGAGCCTTCGACCACAGGCGACACGATTTCAAGGTGGGACGGGTTGAACGCCATGGCCAGGTGGACTTCGCCGCCCGGGGTCATCACGTTCGAAGAGAAGCCCTGGTGATACTTCACGTCACCGGAGCCCAGCTCGTTCATCTTCTTGCCTTCGAACTCGTCGAACAGCTCGCGCGGGTTCTTGCCGAAGGTATTGACCAGCACGTTCAGGCGACCACGGTGGGCCATGCCGATGACGACTTCTTTGGTGCCGTAGGAGCCGGAGCGCTGGATCATTTCGTCCAGCATCGGGATCAGGCTTTCGCCACCTTCCAGGCCGAAACGCTTGGTGCCCGGGTACTTGGTACCCAGGTATTTCTCCAGGCCTTCGCCTGCGGTGACGCGCTCGAGCAGGTGGGACTGCACGTCGGCGGAGAATTCAGGACGGCCACGCACGCTTTCCAGGCGCTGCTGGAACCAGCTGCGCTGCTCGGAATCGACGATGTGGGTGAACTCGGCGCCAATGGTGCGACAATATGTCTTCTGGAGCGCATCGAGGATGTCGCGTAGGCTCGCCTCCTCTTTGCCGATGAACAGGTCGCCGGCACGGAAGGTCGTATCAAGATCGGCATTGGTCAAGCCGTAGTGATTGATCGACAGGTCTACGGGCGCAGGGCGCTGCCACAACCCCAAGGGGTCGAGCTTGGCAGCCTGATGGCCGCGCATACGATAGGCCTGGATCAGTCGCAGCACTTCAACCTGCTTCTTCTCGTGTTCACTGCTCACGCTCCCGGCAGATACCGGCTGGGCGCGGCGCTGGTTCTTTGCCAGCAGTACGAAATGATCGCGGATCGTGGAGTGCGATACGTCGGTAGCGGTGCTGCCGTCGGCGGGCAACTTCTGGAAGTAGGTGCGCCACTCTTCTGGCACAGCGTTAGGGTCGTGCAGGTAGAGTTCGTAGAGCTCTTCCACATATGCAGCGTTACCACCTGAAAGGTGGGCGCTTTCCCACATGCGCTGCATCACGCTTTCTTGCATGCTTGGTCACCCTCGATTAGGGGACTGATCGGCGAGAGCCATGAAAACCTGGAACGGTCCGAAAACAGCGACTGAACCACGCCACCTGGATCCTGCTGATTTTCCGGGTACCAGCCCGGAAAGCCCCTGCTGGTCTCATCTTCATAGGTAATGAACAGGGGCTTTGTGAGCCCCGTTCGGGTTTTACCTCGGTGCGGGTGTTACACCCGCACGTCGGCGTACTGCAGGTACAACGTGTATCAGGTGCCGCTTTGCAGCAGCATGTTACGTACGTGGCCGATCGCCTTGGTCGGATTGAGACCTTTAGGGCAAACGTTGACGCAGTTCATGATCCCGCGGCAGCGGAATACGCTGAACGGGTCATCCAGGGACGCCAGGCGCTCCTGGGTTTTGGTGTCACGGCTGTCGGCCAGGAAACGGTAGGCCTGCAACAGCGCGGCGGGGCCCAGGAACTTGTCCGGGTTCCACCAGAACGACGGGCAGGACGTGGAGCAGCACGCGCACAGGATGCACTCGTACAAGCCGTCCAGCTTGTCACGGTCTTCCGGCGACTGCAGACGTTCGATGGCCGGAGGCGGCGTATCGTTCTGCAGGAACGGCTTCACCTTCTCGTACTGCTTGTAGAAGATGCTCATGTCCACGACCAGGTCACGAATGACCGGCAGGCCAGGCAACGGACGCAGTACCAGCTTGTTGCCCTTGACCACGCCCGACAGCGGGGTGATGCAGGCCAGGCCGTTCTTGCCGTTCATGTTCATGCCATCGGAACCGCACACGCCTTCACGGCAGGAGCGACGGTACGAGAAGCCCTCGTCCTTTTCCTTGATCAGCGCCAATACATCCAGAACCATCAGGTCCTTGCCGCCGGTATCGACGTCGAACGACTCCATCTTGGGGGCCGCGTCGGTGTCGGGGTTGTAGCGATAAACTTCGACTTTCAACATAGCAGCCACCCTTAGTAGGTCCGGATTTTTGGTTCGAAGGCCGGCACGGTCTTCGGCGCAAAGTTGACGCCACGCTTGGCAACGCGCTTGACACCCGGGTAGTACAGGGTGTGGCACAGCCAGTTCTCGTCGTCACGGTCTTCGAAGTCTTCACGGGCGTGAGCGCCGCGCGACTCTTTACGGGCTTCGGCCGCGATGGCGGTAGCTTCGGCAACTTCCAGCAGGTTCTGCAGCTCCAGCGCTTCGATACGCGCGGTGTTGAAGGCCTGGGACTTGTCGTTGATCTTGACGTTGGCAATACGTTCACGCAGGCCAGCCAGTTGCTCGATACCCTTGAGCATGTACTCGCCGGTACGGAACACACCGAAGTAGTTCTGCATGCAGCTCTGCAATTCGCGCTTGAGGCTGGCTACGTCTTCGCCGGTGGAGCGTTCGTTGAGCTTGTTCAGGCGATTCAGGGCAACGTCGATGTCGGTGTCGCTGGCGTCGAGGTGCTCGATGCCGTCGCTCAGCGCCTTCTCCAGGTGCAGGCCGGCAGCACGGCCGAATACCACCAGGTCGAGCAGCGAGTTGCCGCCCAAGCGGTTTGCACCGTGAACCGATACGCACGCCACTTCACCTACGGCGAACAGGCCAGGAATGATGTGATCATTGCCTTCTTCGTCCATGGTGATGGCCTGGCCATGAATGTTGGTGGCAACGCCACCCATCATGTAGTGGCAGGTCGGAACGACCGGCACTGGCGCAACGACAGGGTCAACGTGGGCGAAGGTCTTGGACAGTTCGCAGATGCCTGGCAGACGGCTGTGCAGCACTTCCTCGCCCAGGTGGTCCAGCTTCAGCAGTACGTGGTCCTTGTTCGGGCCCACGCCGTTGCCGGCGATGATTTCCTTGACCATGGAACGGGCAACCACGTCGCGGCCGGCCAGGTCTTTGGCGTTCGGTGCGTAGCGCTCCATGAAGCGCTCGCCGTGGGCGTTGATCAGGTAACCACCCTCACCGCGGCAGCCCTCGGTGACCAGCACGCCGGCGCCGGCGATACCGGTTGGGTGGAACTGCCACATCTCAATGTCCTGCACCGGAACACCGGCGCGCAGGGCCATGCCGATGCCGTCACCGGTGTTGATCAGGGCGTTGGTGGTGGAGGCGTAGATACGACCAGCACCGCCAGTGGCCAGAACGGTGGCCTTGGACTTGATGTACATGGTTTCGCCGGTTTCGATGCAGATCGCGATCACGCCGACGAAGGCGCCTTCCTGGTTCTTCACCAGGTCAACGGCATAGTATTCGTTGAGAAAGGTGGTACCGGCTTTCAGGTTGCCCTGGTACAGGGTGTGCAGCAGCGCGTGACCGGTACGGTCGGAAGCGGCACAGGTACGGGCAGCCTGGCCACCTTTACCGAAGTCCTTGGACTGGCCGCCGAACGGACGCTGGTAGATACGGCCGGTTTCGGTACGCGAGAACGGCAGGCCCATGTGGTCCAGCTCGAAGACCGCAGCCGGGCCTTCCTGGCACATGTATTCGATAGCGTCCTGGTCACCGATGTAGTCTGAGCCCTTGACGGTATCGTACATGTGCCAGCGCCAGTCGTCGTTCGGGTCGGCCGAAGCAATGGCGCAGGTGATGCCGCCCTGGGCGGATACGGTGTGCGAACGGGTCGGGAAGACCTTGGTGACCACGGCAGTCTTGTGACCGCCCTGGGCCAGCTGCAGCGCTGCGCGCATGCCGGCGCCGCCGCCACCGATGATGATGGCGTCGAAGGAAATGGTTGGAATGCTAGCCATGGATCAGATACCCCAGAGAATCTGCACACCCCAGACGAAGTAAGCGAACATCGCAACGCCGCATACCGCCTGGAACAGGAAACGAATCGCAGTTGCCGACTTGCCGAACGACATAGGCGTCAGGTAGTCGGTAGCAATGGTCCACATGCCAACCCAGGCGTGAGCGCCCAGGGCAACGAGGGCCAGCAGACTGAAGATCCGCATCGCGTTGTTGGAGAACAGGGCATGCCACTGGGCATAGTCGATGCCTGGGTGGGCGACCACGTAGCCGATCAGGAAGATGAAGTAAGCCGCGAGAACGACCGCCGAGACGCGCTGCGCCATCCAGTCATAGAGGCCCGAACGCGACAGGTTCGTGACGTTGGTTACCATACCCAAACTCCCACCAGAACGATCAGCACCACGGAGATGACGATCACGATTTTCGAGCCCAGCTTGCCGCCTTCCAGCGTCTCGCCGACACCCATGTCCATGATCAGGTGACGAACACCTGCCACGAGGTGATAAAGCAGGGCGGACAACAGGCCCCAGGTCACGAACTTGGCCAGCGGGCTGGTCAGACACGCCTTCACTTCACCGAAGCCTTCCTCCGAACCCAGCGACTTGCCCAGTGCATACAGCATGATGGCAAGGCCGATGAACAGAATGACGCCGGAGATACGGTGCAGGATGGACGTGTACGCGGTGACAGGAAGCTTGATGGTCCTTAGGTCTAGGTTTACAGGTCGTTGGCTTTTCACGGCTTTTTTCACACTGAAGAGCCCCTAGCGAATCAGGGCAAAGTTGTTGGTAAGTGTACTGGTCAGGTACCCACCACCCAGGGAACGGCGACCCCCAGCAGGTCGGGCTTGCAAGCCCCTGGCGGTCGGGTGCCGAGTATAGACAGTTAGGCTGCTCATGACAACGTGAGGGGGTAGCCCGAATAGCGCATTGCCTTTAAGGAGGAAAAGGCGTAAATGGGCGAGAATTTCGGGAAAAATCAGGCTTGAACAGCTGATTCAACAAGCCTTTAGGCAAATTGACATCTGAATTTATCCCTCTATAGTGGTGCGGGCCCTGCGTGGGGGGTCTGTCTGATGATTTCAAGCATTAATAGGAGGCCACATGGCTGACAAAAAAGCGCAGTTGGTCATCGAGGGCACTGCCCCCGTCGAGCTGCCCATTTTAACCGGCACGGTTGGTCCTGATGTAATCGACGTCCGCGGGTTGGGGACCACTGGTCACTTCACCTTCGACCCTGGTTTCATGGCAACCGCCTCGTGCGAGTCGAAGATCACCTACATCGACGGCGACAAGGGTATCCTGCTGCATCGCGGCTATCCCATCGAACAACTGGCCGAACAGTCCGACTACCTCGAGACCTGCTACCTGCTGCTCAACGGCGAACTCCCCAATGCCGAGCAGAAAGCCCAGTTCGTCAGCACCGTCAAGAACCACACCATGGTTCACGAACAGCTCAAGACGTTCTTCAACGGCTTCCGCCGCGACGCTCACCCGATGGCGGTGATGTGCGGTGTGGTCGGCGCCCTGTCGGCCTTCTACCACGACTCCCTGGACATCAATAACCCGCAACACCGCGAAATTTCCGCGGTGCGCCTGGTCGCCAAGATGCCGACCCTGGCCGCGATGGTGTACAAGTACTCCATGGGCCAGCCCATGATGTACCCGCGCAACGACCTGTCGTATGCGGAAAACTTCCTGCACATGATGTTCAACACCCCGTGCGAGATCAAACCGATCAGCCCGGTGCTGGCCAAGGCAATGGACCGGATCTTCATCCTCCACGCCGACCACGAGCAGAACGCCTCCACCTCCACCGTGCGCCTGGCAGGTTCGTCGGGTGCCAACCCGTTCGCCTGCATCGCTGCCGGCATCGCGGCACTCTGGGGCCCGGCCCACGGCGGTGCCAACGAAGCGGTACTGACCATGCTCGATGAGATTGGCGATGTGTCCAACATCGACACCTTCATCGCCAAGGCCAAGGACAAGAACGATCCGTTCAAGCTCATGGGCTTCGGTCATCGTGTCTACAAGAACCGCGACCCGCGCGCCACCGTGATGAAGCAGACCTGCGACGAAGTCCTGCGCGAGCTGGGCATCAAGAACGACCCGCAGCTCGAACTGGCCATGCGCCTGGAAGAGATCGCCCTGACCGATCCTTACTTCATCGAGCGCTCGCTGTACCCGAACGTCGACTTCTACTCGGGCATCATCCTGAAGGCCATCGGCATTCCGACCAGCATGTTCACCGTGATCTTTGCCCTGGCGCGCACCGTAGGCTGGATTTCGCACTGGAAGGAAATGCTCTCCAGCCCGTACAAGATCGGCCGTCCGCGCCAGCTGTACACTGGCGAGGCGAAGCGCGACATCGTGGCACTGAGCGACCGCAAGTAAGCGTTCAACGCCCAATGCCAAAAGGCTGCCCTCGGGCAGCCTTTTTCGTATGTCCAGTGCTGACCGCCTCTTGTGACAGGCGGCCTTCACCCTTCCGGCAGAGAAACGTCAGTTTTTCTCAGCGCGCGCCCGAAGCGCCTTGAGCGTATTGAACGGCGCTTCCACCACGAACTTGTTGGCAACCATCGCCGGCACACTGCCGCCTGGCTCGGTATGCACCTGGTACGTGACCTCCGTGCTGTCACCCTTGGGCACCAGCTTCCAGAAACCGTCTACCTTCGCCACCCGCACGAAGCCCTTCTCCTCGGGCACGTAGGCAGGCTCTTCGACGAGGTTGCGCGTTAGACTGCCATCGGCACTCTTGACCGTGGTTACACGCAGTACGGAGTCGCGTGGCGTCACAGGCCAGGGAGTATTGAACTGGGTGTAGGTCCAGCTCTGGTCACCCTCATGCTTGAGCAGTTTCTGCAGCTTGCACTCGTGAATCCAGGCACAAGCCCCGGCCACATCCTCCTGCAACGCCTGAACCTTGATCAGCGGCGCCTTGATGACGGTCACGCCTCGGTAAGCCTTGTACTTGGAACCCGGCACTTCACTGAGAGAAACCTTGATGCCCTCCTCGTCCTTGGCCACCTGCCAGTTTTCAGCCAAGGCAACAGGTGCAAACAGAACACTGACGCCACACAGCAGCGCAATACGCTTGAACGATCTCATCATGTTTATCCTTGTTGTCGAAGATCCAGCCTGTCACGCCGCCGTTACCCGCTCCCACCAGCCCAGAATCCTGATCGCCTCTTCATTGTCAGCGCCGCACACCTCGGGATCGGCCTTGAAACCGCCACAGACCGCCGGCCGCTCGGGCTTGCCGAACAGGTCGCACAGGTTCGCAGGGGTAAGGTGCAGACACCTCACCCCTGCCGGCTTGCCCTCGGGCATCAGTGGCATGGCTGAGGTGATGGATGGCGCAATGCAACAGGCGCCGCAGCCTTCGCGGCATTTCATGGCATTCAAGTGAATCAGGACTCCAGAGAACGGGATAGGGCGGCACACACGGATAGTAACCGCTCAAACAGACGTTTGAAATTGCCACCCAGATGAAAATCCACTGACTGGCCGGTCAGTCCCCGCTCACTGACGGTACTCGAAATCGATGGCGGCGCCTTCGACATCCCGGCGGCTGTCGTTGCGAAGCTGCAATTGCATTTCGTTGCTGATCAAGCGGCCGTTAAGTTGAAACGGACTGTCGGCTTCAGACTTTTCAACGAACAACGGCGGCAGCAAGGGCTTGCGCTTCTTGATGGGCGATGGCTCACCCACATTCGGCTGCAGGTTATCCACCAGCTCGGTCGGCAAGCTCAGGTCGAGGTTGGCTTTCGGCAATGGCTTGGCCACTTGCTTGCTGACCTTTTTGTGCGTCGATTTAGCGCGCTTGCTGACTGCCTTGCGAGCACTTTGCTGTGCCTTGGGCTTGACTTGCGCTTTACCTGTAGCGGACTGTGCCTGGCTTGCTGGCTGGGCAGCCTGGGCTGGGCTGCCCGGCAGAACCACAGGCAGCAGACACAAGACCATCAGATACCGGCGCAGTGCGTTCATGGCAAATGGACAGAACCCCATGGAAAATGCGTATGCTCCCTGTTCTGCAGCCGCCTGGCAAGCCTCACAAAAGTGGGGTTGCAGGCTCCCTGCACAATTGTTGTGCCAGTAGTCCCAAGGTGATGACTGCGCGCTCGGCCTCCTTGTTCCATGGAATCCCGCAGTTCAGGCGGATACAGTGGTTGAACTGCTCGGTGTTGCTGAAAATCAGCCCCGGCGCGATGCTGATCCCCTGCTCCAGCGCCCGCACGTGCAGCTCCTGGGTATTGACCCGGCCAGGCAAGCTCACCCACAGAATGAAGCCGCCCGTTGGGCGCGTCATCTGCGTGCCCTCCGGGAAGTGCTGCTGCACCGCCAACTGATACGCACTGAGGTTCTTGCGGTACTCCTGGCGAATGAAGCGAAGATGGCGATCATAACCACCGTTTTCCAGGTAAGCCGCTACCGCCATCTGGGTCACGCTGCACGCCGAATGGGTGGTGAAGGTCTGCAAGCGCTGGATCTCGTCCTGGTAGCGGCCGGCAATCATCCAGCCCACTCGCACGCCAGGCGAGAGCGTCTTGGAGAAGCTTGAGCAGTAGATGACCCTGTCCAGACGATCGAACGCTTTCAAAGCCTTGGTCTTGCCCTGCTCGAACATCAACTCGCCATAGATGTCATCTTCGACGATCTGGATGTCGTAGTCCGATGCCAGGCGCAGCAACTGCTTTTGCCGCTCTTCAGGAACGGTCCCTCCTAGCGGGTTGCTCAACCGCGCGGTTAACACCAACGCCTTGATGGACCATTGGTTGGCGGCCAACTGCAAGGCCTCGAGACTGATGCCGGTCGAGGGGTCGCTGGGGATCTCGATCACTTTCAACCCGAGCAAGTCCGCCAATTGCAGAAGACCGTAGTAGGTCGGCGACTCGGCCGCGATCAGGTCGCCGGGCTTGGTGAGCACACGCAGCGACATCTGCAAGGCATCGACACAGCCATGGGTGACGATCACCTCCTGTGGGTCGACCAGCACGCCGGCGTCGCGCATGCGAATGGCGATCTGCCGACGCAGGGGCTCGAAGCCTGGGCTGAACATGTAGCTGAAGGCGCGCGGGCTGTGAAAGCGTGTCACCTTGGCCAGTTGCTGGTGCAAGGCTCGCACGGGCAGATAGTCGACATGTGGCACGGCCGCGCCGAAGGCGAATACGCCATCGCGGCGCGCCTCGGTCAGCACCTGCTGGATGATGCTGGCCCGGGTCACCAGACCGGGGCGCTCCACGCGCGCGATGTCCGGCGTGGGCGCCGTTAGCGCCGGGGTCTGGTGCACATAGTAGCCAGACTGGGGACGCGCGCGAATCAACCCCTGGTCCTCCAGGTTGGCATACGCTTGCAGGACGGTGGCATGGCTGACATTGAGCTGCGCACTCATCTTGCGCACCGAAGGCACCCGTTCGCCTGGCTGGTAGACACCGCGCCGGATGTCTTCGGCCAGTTGCTGGGCGATACGCTGGTATAACAGCAGGTTGGTCATGACTGGATCTCGACGCGCGGACAGGCTCATTATTCTTGTGTCGCTCACTGCGGTTCAGGATACCGGAACAGTTGCAAAGTGTACTGGGACAGATGACAGAATAGTCAACGGTACACGTGCTTGGAAGCGATTTGCAGCACCGGCACGTAAACGGTGTGCGGGCATGCTGGTCATGAGCCTATCCGGCAGGTGGCAAGCGCCCTAAAGTCATTCACGCGCAGGGGCAACGGCTGCCATGCACTGCCCATTTCGACGGCCAGCATGACCCATTGCCCGGGCCTGACACCCACCCATCAGCGTGCTGGCGCGAGCTTGCCCTTGTCGTCGGAGAACACGATCTCAACCCGTCGATTCTGCGCCCTGCCCCGCTCCGAGGCGTTGACCTCAACCGGGTATTGGTCGCCATAGCCCTCGACTAGCATCCGTTTTTCATCGATGCCCAGGTCGGCCAGCATATCGGCCACGGCCTGCGCCCGGTCGCGGGACAGCTTGAGATTCTCTTCAGGCGTGCCAGTGCTGTCGGTATAACCTTCGATGCGCACTATGCGGCGGGGGTTGAGCTGGAGGAACTGCACAAGCTTGAGCACCGTCCGGCTGGCCGAGTTCTTGAGGTCGGCGCTGCCGGTATCGAACAGTACGTCACCCAGCGTCATGACCAAGCCACGGTCGGGCTGCTCCGACGCCAGTGCGACGATCTGCGACTCGACCCATTTGCCCTGTTGCTGCACGCTGGCCAGCTTGGCCTCGCGCAGCGCCAGTTGCAGCCGTTGGCGTTCCAAGTCGAGCTTGGCCTGGCGCTCCTGATTCAGCGCAAGCTTGGCGTGCTCACTGGCAATTTCGCTGTAGCGTTGACTGAGGTAGGCGTAATGGCGCACATCGGCACCGGTACCCATGTAGCTGGACAAACGCTCGGCGCGCGACAGCGACTCGCCGGCGCGGATCACATCACGCGGCGCGCTGCGCAGCACATCCGAGTCATCCTTGACCTTCTGGAAGCTGGCAGCGGCTTGATCCAGCGCGGCCGTGCTGCGCTGGCTGGCGCAACCGGTCAGGCCTGCTGCAAGGGCCAGCAACGTCAGTACCGTGAAAGAACCACGCGCCATCATGGCTGCACCTCCAATTGTTTGCGCAGGCGCTTGATCTTCGATTGCAGCAGTTGCAACTGCTCATCGCTCTTTTGATTCAACACTTGTGCCTCGGCCAGCCGAGCATCGAGTTCAGCCTGTTCGGCGCGCATGCGAGCGTCGCGAAAATCCTGTGTGAGCATGTTTGTACGAGCACGTCCCAGTTTGTCTTCGGCCAGCTTGAACGCTTCGACCTGGTCGGTAGCACCAACCGCTTTTGCTTGTTCCAGGGCCTGTTCGGAGAGGCGCATCTGCTCATCCGGGGCAGGGTCGTTGGCACAGCCAGCCAGGGCAAGCACGGCCATGGCAAGGATCAAAGGTTGGGTTTTCACGCGATCTTCCTAGTGTTTGGGGGCGTCGCCCTGCACCTGCAATTGCGCCTTCCAGCGCTCGAGATTGGTCTGCAGCACAGCATCGGACGTACCGGAGATGGGCAATTCTGTCAGTTTTTTCGCCAAATGCCCACGCAGCCAACTGTCGTTGCACGCCGAGTCATGGGACAGCGCCACGTATAGCCCGGGTCGATCAACGGGTAGGCCGCGGGCAATCAGGGCATCGTTCATGCACAGGCTCTGGACCATGGCCATGCCCGAGTAACGACCGGCCAGCACATAGTCCACTTGGCCGAGCACCAACTTCTGAAAGGCCTGGGTCAGGTTCTGCGCCATCACCGGTTTCAACTGGTCTTTGGCAAACGCAGTGAACGCGGGGGTCAAACGCGCTCGCTCCGAAAGGCTGCCCCGATACCGTGCAAGGTCGGCTGGGCCTTCGAAGGTCAACTCGGCGTCGTGACGCGTCCATACCAAATACTCGTTGAGCTGCAACGGCGGGTGGATATAGTCCAGCGATGTCAATTGCTCAACTTGCAACGGCGCATCGAGCAGCAGATCCATGCGCCCGCTGCGCACCTCCTCAAGGGCCTGGTCGCGCCGGCCGGCATTGAGCACTTCCACCTTGATACCCAGCTCGCCCGCGACTTGGCGCAGCAAGTCGACGTTGGCGCCAATCAGGTGCTTAGGGTCTTTAGGATCCTGCCACGAATAGGGCGGCGCGTCGGGGCTGCCGGTGGCCACCAGGCGTTCGCACTTGCCTGCCGCCATCGCCAGTGGCGATACCAGAACTGTCATGCAGGCCAGCGCCCTGCCCGTTGCACCCAACCTCATCCCACACTCCTCGACCATAAAAAAACCCGGCCCTCAACAAGAGGGCCGGGTTCTTTATAAGTGAAGCCAGCGGATCAGACCAGCTTTTCCAGCTCCGGCACGGCTTCGAACAGGTCGGCAACCAGGCCGTAGTCGGCCACCTGGAAGATCGGTGCCTCTTCGTCCTTGTTGATCGCCACGATCACCTTGGAATCCTTCATACCGGCCAGGTGCTGGATGGCGCCCGAGATACCGACGGCGATGTACAACTGCGGAGCGACGATCTTGCCGGTCTGGCCGACCTGCATGTCGTTGGGCACGAAGCCCGCATCGACCGCTGCACGGGAAGCGCCAACAGCGGCACCCAGTTTATCGGCCAGGCTGTACAGGTGGCTGAAGTTATCGCCGTTACCCATGCCGCGCCCGCCGGAAACGACGATTTTGGCAGCAGTCAGCTCGGGACGATCGGACTTGGCCAGCTCTTCGGAAACGAACGCCGAGATGCCAGCATCGTGGGCAGCACCCACTGCCTCGACAGCGGCGGCGCCACCCTCGGCAGCCACGGCATCAAAGCCGGTCGTGCGCACGGTGATGACCTTCACGCTGGCGCTCGACTGCACGGTCGCGATGGCGTTACCCGCGTAGATCGGGCGCTTGAAGGTGTCGGCAGATTCGACCGAGATGATTTCGGAGATCTGATCGACGTCCAGCAGCGCTGCAACGCGCGGCAGGGTGTTCTTGCCATTGGTGGTGGCCGGGGCCAGCACGTGGCTGTAGCCCTGGGCAAGCTCGACGATCAACGGCGCAACGTTCTCGGGCAGCGCATGGGCGTAAGCGGCATTATCGGCGACCAGAACCTTGGCCACGCCGGCGATCTTGGCGGCGGATTCGCCAATGGCACCTACATTGTGACCGGCGACCAGTACGTGCACATCACCACCAATTTTGGCGGCAGCAGCAACGGTATTGAGGGTGGACGGCGCTACGGCACCGTTCTCGTATTCAGCGACAACCAGGATAGTCATTTAGATTACCTTCGCTTCGTTCTTCAGCTTCTCGACCAGTTCGGCCACCGATTTGACCTTGATGCCAGCGCCACGGGCAGCGGGTGCTTCCACTTTCAGGGTCTTGTTGGTAGAGGCCAGGGAAACGCCCAGCGCATCCGGCGTCAGGGTCTCGAGCGGCTTCTTCTTGGCCTTCATGATGTTGGGCAACGACGCGTAGCGCGGCTCGTTCAGGCGCAGGTCGGTGGTGACGATGGCCGGCAGGTTGAGCGCGACGGTTTGCAGGCCGCCGTCGATTTCACGGGTGACGTTGAGCTTGTCGCCAGCGACTTCGACCTTGGACGCGAAAGTGCCCTGGGCGTAACCGGTCAGTGCGGCGAGCATCTGGCCAGTCTGGTTGTTGTCACTGTCGATGGCCTGCTTGCCGAGGATGACCAGCTGCGGCTGCTCCTTGTCGACCACGGCCTTGAGCGCCTTGGCCACTGCCAGGGAGTTCAGTTCGTCGGCTGCTTCGACCAGGATGGCGCGGTCGGCACCCAGCGCCAGGGCGGTACGCAACTGCTCCTGGGCGGTAGTCGGGCCGACGGATACGACGACGATCTCGGTCGCAACGCCTTTTTCTTTCAGGCGAACGGCCTCTTCCACGGCAATTTCGCAGAAGGGGTTCATGGACATCTTGACGTTAGCAAGGTCGACGCCGGAGTTGTCCGCCTTGACGCGAACCTTGACGTTGTAGTCGACCACTCGTTTGACAGCTACAAGAACCTTCATGGATTCCTCGTTACTCTCCGGTGAATAGATAGTCGCCTGGGACTAGGCCCTGCGATACGCGTGGGTACAAGGGCACCTCTGGAAACAAGCCGCAGACGAAGTTTTCATGGTGAACGCAACCCAGTGCGCCCCGGCGTTCGCCGACCCATCACTGATGTGCACATGCCTGGGGCAAAAATGCACGCGGGTCATTTGCTGTCGTGGCGTGTAGACTTCACTACAAACCGCTTGAACGCTTGAAAACCCTGCTCCACACCTGGTCTTTAGAGGTGTACCTGCGCCCGGCTGCAAGCCTACGGCGAACGTAAAACCGCTCGTATCTTGACCGTATCACCCCATCCGGTCAATACGGCAAATCGGTCACCTTCCAGCCGCCTTCCTTTGATTTTACTGGGCTGCGGCAAATTCAAACAAACGTTTGTATTGGACCGGTCAAGTGGTGTAGATATAATGCGCGTCCAAGACAAAACGGTGTAGTTCGTCATTTGCCCAGCTACAACCTGGTGGCCTGGCCACCGCTGCGAATGCCCGCGCACCCATAAGACAAAGCAACAGCTATGAGCCTTGATGAGTAGGAGAGAACCTGTGGAACGCGAATACATGGAATTCGACGTGGTCATCGTCGGCGCCGGCCCGGCGGGCCTGTCCGCCGCCTGCCGCCTGAAGCAGAAGGCCGCCGAAGCCGGTAGCGAAATCAGCGTCTGCGTGGTGGAAAAAGGCTCCGAAGTCGGTGCCCATATTCTCTCCGGCGCCGTGTTTGAGCCACGCGCCCTGAACGAGCTGTTCCCGGACTGGAAGGCGCTGGGCGCGCCGCTGAACACCAAGGTCAAGCGTGACGACATCTACGTGCTCAAGGATGCCGGCAGCGCCACCAAGGTACCTGACCTGTTCGTGCCCAAGACCATGCACAACCAGGGCAACTACATCATCTCGCTGGGCAACCTGTGCCGCTGGCTGGCCCAGCAGGCCGAGAACCTGGGTGTCGAGATCTACCCAGGCTTCGCAGCCCAGGAAGCGCTGTTCGACGAAGACGGCGTCGTACGCGGCATCGTCACGGGCGACCTGGGGGTTGATCGCGAAGGCCAGCCCAAGGAAGGCTTGTACACGCCAGGCATGGAATTGCGCGCCAAATACACCTTGTTCGCCGAAGGCTGCCGTGGCCACATCGGCAAGCAACTGATCAAGCGCTTCAAACTGGACAGCGATTCGGACGTGCAGCACTACGGCATCGGGCTCAAGGAACTGTGGGAAATCGACCCAGCCAAACACCAGCAAGGCCTGGTGGTGCACACCGCCGGCTGGCCGCTGGACGTCATGGCCAAGGACAACACCGGTGGCTCGTTCCTCTACCATCTGGAGAACAACCAGGTGGTCGTCGGGCTGATCGTCGACCTGTCCTATGCCAACCCCTACCTGTCGCCCTTCGACGAGTTCCAGCGCCTGAAGCACCACCCGGTGATCAGCCAGTACCTCGAAGGCGGCAAACGCATCAGCTACGGTGCGCGCGCGCTGGCCAAGGGCGGCATCAACTCGCTGCCCAAGATGGTATTCAAGGGCGGCGCCCTGATCGGTTGCGACCTGGGTACCATGAACGTTGCCAAGATCAAGGGCAGCCATACGGCCATGAAGTCGGGCATGCTCGCTGCAGAGGCCGTCGCTGACGCCCTGATCGCCGGCAGTGAGGGCGGTGACCAGCTAGACGGCTATGTCAGCGCCTTCAAGGCCAGCTGGCTGCATGAAGAGCTGTTCGCCAGCCGCAACTTCGGCCCGGCCATGCACAAGTTCGGCCCGTTGCTGGGTGCTGCGTTCAACTACATCGACCAGAACTGGTTCGCCGGCAAGCTGCCCTTCACGCTGCGCGACACCAAGCCTGACTATGCCTGCCTGAAGCTGGCCGCAGATTCGCAAAAGATCGAGTACCCCAAGCCTGACGGCAAGCTCAGCTTCGACAAGCTCAGCTCGGTGTTCCTGTCCAGCACCAACCATGAAGAAGAGCAGCCCTGCCACCTGAAGCTGGCCGACCCGACCATTCCGATCGCCAGCAACCTGCCGCTGTATGACGAACCTGCCCAGCGTTATTGCCCGGCAGGCGTCTACGAAGTAGTCACTCAGGAAGATGGCAGCAAGCGTTTCCAGATCAACGCGCAGAACTGCGTGCACTGCAAGACGTGCGACATCAAGGACCCGGCCCAGAACATCACCTGGGTCACGCCCGAAGGCGCTGGCGGGCCCAACTACCCGAACATGTAGTCACCTCGCCCTGGCCGATACAAGAAGCCCCCGGTTCTCTCGAACCGGGGGCTTTTTATATCGGCCAGGGCGTGCTCGGAAACGGCAGGGTCACACGTGTCAGGCCGTGCGCGAGAGCTCAAGCCCAGGTTCACCCGCCGCCAAGGGCTCTCGTCGCCCGAAGTACACCGCAGTCATTACCCCCACCCCGCCCATCACCAGACAGAAACCCACACATACCCAAGGGCTCCATGGCATCAGTGCGATAAGCGCCAAGGGCGTGATACTGGCCCACAGCGCATAGGCCACGTTGTAGGTGAACGAAATGCCCGATACGCGAATCTGCGCGGGGAACAGCCCGACCATGACCGAGGGCACCACGCCCACCACGCCGCACGACAAGCCCGCCAGGGCATAGGCCACCCATGTCATGCCCCAGTGCCCGATCAGGCTGGCATAGAGCACGCCGACCCCCAGGGGTAGCAGCACGCTGTACAGCAGCAGCGCCCGCCACGCGCCCACGCGGTCGACCAGCAACCCGGCAAGCACACAGCCCAGATTCAGAAACACGATGCCCACGCTGCTCAGGGCAAAGGTATCCCCGGCACTCATGCCAAAGCGCTGCTGCATGACCGTCGGGGTGATCACCACCAGCACCACCACTGCCGAGGTCAGCACGCAGGTCAGCAACGCCGCTGGCGCCAAGGCACGTTTATGTTCGCCAAGCACCTGTCGCAAGGGAAACTTCACCGGGGCCTGCTGGCTGCGCAAGGCCACAAAAACCGGTGTTTCACTCAGCCAGCGGCGCAACCACACGCCGATGACCCCGAACACGCCCCCCAGCAGGAACGGATAACGCCAGGCGTAGCTGAGTATTTCCTCGGGCGAGAACACGTGGGCCAGCAAGGTTGCCGTCAGGGCGCCCAGCAGATAGCCGAACGTGAGCCCAGCCTGCAGAAAACCCAAGGCATAGCCGCGTCGCCCGGGCGGTGCATGTTCGGCAACGAAGGTCCAGGCACTGGGCACTTCACCGCCGACTGCAGCCCCCTGCAGAATGCGCAGAGCCAGCAGCAGCAACGGCGCCGCGTAGCCGATGTCGGCATACGTCGGCATGACGCCGATGAGCAGGCAAGGCAGCGCCATCATCAGAATGCTGAGGCTGAAAACGCGCTTGCGGCCCAGGTGATCCGCGAAATGCGCCATCAGGATGCCACCCAACGGCCGGGCCAGGTAACCGGTGACGAAGATGCCGAAACTTTGCAGCAGCCGCAGCCATTGAGGCATTTCGGGCGGGAAGAATAGCTGGCTGAGGGTCAGGGCAAAAAAGACGAAGATGATGAAATCGTAGATTTCCAGCGCGCCGCCCAGCGCAGCCAGGCCCAGCGTCCGGTGGTCACGGCGGGTGAACCGGGGTGGACGAGCAGTATCGGTGGCAGTCATGGCAGGTTTCGCAGCAATGGTCAAAGGCCGGAGGATAGCAAATAGCGACCCGGTTGCCCCCTACCCTGCCCGGCTCAGCGATGAAAGACCGTCTGGGCCAAGTTGCCGGGCGCTCTGGGGCCCGCCCTGCGTAGCCCGTCCGGCATAGGCAAGGTGCCCACCACCACAGGTGCGTCGATGATGGACATGAACGACGCCAGGGCGTCATCGTCAGGTACGTGGGGCAGGCTCAGGCTGACCGCCTGGCGCTCGGCCTGGGGCACCGCAGGCACCTTCAGCTGGGCGCAATGGTAAAGCAGGGCATGCTGGATCTGCGTGCTGACCCGGCAAAACCGTACCAGGTCTACGCCTGCGTGGCTGGCCAATTCGATGTTGCCCAGCAGCAGGTGGAAGGGCTGCAGGGCACCGAGTACCAGGCGCTGCAGCTCCTCGAAACTGTCGACAGGGGCAATACGGTAATACCCCAGGCCATTGAGCATACGCTCCAGTTGCAGGCGTTGGTGCGGGTGGGCATCGGCAATCAGGATACGCAAGGACTTGTTGGCCATGGTCGAACCTGGACAGTGGTAGGAGCGCCCAAGACCTGGCCGAGCCCGTCAAGCCCATGCCAGGTCCGGCATTGATACCCCTAGATACAAGCCGGGAAACCCTCGGAAAGCAAGCGGCGGCCCAACAGAATGTGCAGTTTGCGCGGCGTGCCGTCAGGACTCCCACTGGCGCATGCGTTGCCGGCAGTGTTTCATGGCATTGACGATGTGCTTTTCCACTAGGCTACGCGACAGGCCCAGCCGCTCGGCGATCTGCGGGTGGGACAAGCCTTCGAGCTTGCGCAGCAGAAAGCTGTCACGGCATGGCTTGGGCAATTCGTCCAAGGCGCGCTTGAGCAGGTCCAGCCGCTGGGCGTGGTGCATGTCCTGGGACCAGACCGTGTGCTGCCACTGAACGCCCTCGTCGAGCACTTCCAGCGGTTCGGTCTGGCGAATCAAGTGGCGCCGATGTCGATCCACCACCAGGTTGAGCGCGGTGCGATAAAGAAACGCGCGAGGGTGCTCGATCACTTGCGCATCGACACGCTCCAGTACCCGAACGTAGGCGTCATGGGCCACATCTTCGGCAGCCTGGCGGCTGCCAAGGCGTGCGCTCAGAAAATTGACCAACTCGCGATAATAGTGTTCCACGGCGGCACCCTGAATCGCCCGATGACGGCCCCGCGCAGCCCAGAGGGTCGCAGGTGATATCAAATTGGAATCTTACAAATTATCATTACCCGCAGCAACCGACGTCGGTCGCCTGCCAAGGCTAAATTCAACACCATGACCTTCGTTTAACGGGGACCTGCCTGCGCACAGGCATTGCTTGCGCTCAGGCCCACTTCGGCTGGAAGTCCCCATGAGACGTGCACCCGCTACTCGCCACCGCCTGCTTCTGGGCGGCTTCGCCCTGCTGAGCCTGGGCAGTCTTCTGGCCTGGAGCACCCTGCCCCTGGGCGCGGTACCGGCCAATACCGTCACCGTGACGCGTGCAGACATCGAAAGCAGCGTCACCGCGCTGGGCACGCTGCAACCCAGGCGCTATGTGGATGTTGGCGCACAAGCCTCCGGGCAGATTCGCACGCTTCACGTCGAAGCCGGCGATACCGTGCGCAAGGGACAACTGCTGGTGGAGATTGACCCGTCAACACAGCAGGCGCGCGTGGATGCCGGGCGCTTTTCCATCGACAATCTCAAGGCGCAGCTCGCCGAGCAGCGCGCCCAGTTCAAACTGGCCAAGCAGCAGCTCGCCCGCCAGCGCAGCCTGGCCGATGCCGGCGCCACCCGCGAAGAGGATGTGCAGGCGGCCAATGCGCAGCTCAGCGTCACCCAGGCGCGTATCGACATGTATCAGGCGCAGATCCGTCAGGCCCAGGCGAGCCTGCGCAGTGACGAAGCCGAATTGGGCTACACCCGCATCTACGCCCCGATGGACGGCACCGTGGTCGCGGTGGATGCCCGTGAAGGCCAGACACTCAATGCCCAGCAGCAAACCCCGTTGATTCTGCGCATCGCCAAGCTCTCGCCGATGACGGTGTGGGCGCAGGTATCGGAGGCCGACATCGGCAAGGTCAAGCCCGGCATGACGGCCTATTTCACGACACTGGCAGGCGGCAAGCGCCGCTGGAGCAGCCGCGTCAGGCAGATCCTGCCGATTCCACCCAAGCCGCTGGAGCAAACCAGCAGCGGTGGCGGTAGCCCGGCGAGCGCGACCAATGGCGCCACCGGTACTCAGGTGGTGCAGTACACCGTCTTGCTGGATGTGGAGAACCCTGACGGTGCGCTGATGGCCGAAATGACCACGCAAGTGTTCTTCGTCGCCGGGCAGGCCAGCGGTGTACTGACCGTACCCCTGGCCGCGCTGGACGAACGCGATGGCATGCACATCGCCCAGGTACTCGCCCCCGATGGTCGGGTGCAACCGCGTCAGGTACGAACAGGGCTTAGCGATCGCCTGCGTGTGCAGGTGCTCGATGGCCTGGGCGAAGGTGAGCGGTTACTGATCGGCCAAGGCAGTGGAGGCTAGATGACCACGCCCCTGATCGAACTGCGCGACATCTGCAAGGCTTACGGCGGCTTCGGCACCCCCAGGGTGGACGTGCTGCGGGGTATCAGCTTGCGTATTCATCCCGGTGAATTCGTTGCCATCGTTGGCGCTTCGGGCTCCGGAAAGTCGACCCTGATGAACATCCTCGGTTGCCTGGACCGTCCCACCCGCGGCAGCTATCACTTCGCGGGGATGGACGTGGCCGAGCTGGGCAACGATGAACTGGCGTGGCTGCGCCGCGAGGCGTTCGGATTCGTCTTTCAGGGTTACCACCTGATCCCTTCCGGCTCTGCGCTGGAAAACGTCGAAATGCCCGCCATTTACGCAGGCATCCCGGCCCAGGAGCGCCAGGTGCGCGCCGCGGCCCTGTTGGACCGGCTAGGCTTGGCAAGCCGCACTGCCAACCGCCCGCATCAACTCTCGGGTGGACAGCAGCAGCGGGTGTCGATTGCCCGCGCATTGATGAACGGTGGCCACATCATCCTCGCCGACGAGCCCACCGGTGCCCTGGACAGCCACAGCGGCAAGGAAGTCATGGCACTGCTGGACGAGTTGGCCAGCCAAGGCCATGTGATCATCCTGATCACCCACGACCGCGATGTCGCGGCCCGCGCGCACCGGGTCATCGAAATTCGCGACGGCCTCATGATCAGCGACTCGGCCGACCAGCGCGACGGCGCAGCCCGCCACCCCGGCCTGCAGGCCGATGATCTGCGTCAGCGCCTGGGCCAGGGGGCGCAGTTGCGCGGTGCCTGGAAAGGCGAGCTGGTCGAAGCACTCCAGGCAGCTTGGCGCATCATGTGGATCAATCGCTTTCGCACCGCGCTCACCTTGCTGGGCATCGTCATCGGCGTAGCCTCGGTGGTGGTCATGCTGGCCGTGGGCGAAGGCAGCAAGCGCCAGGTGATGGCGCAGATGGCCGCGTTCGGCTCCAACATCCTTTATCTCAACGGCAAGCCGGCGACACTCGGCGAGCCGGCAGGTACCGTCACCCTGGACGATGTCGCCGCCATCGGCCAATTGCCGCAGGTCAAGCACGTCATGCCCGTTATCGGGGAAAAGCTCATGGTGCGCCAGAACAACACCAGCCAGATGTTCTACGTGGGCGGCAACAACACCTGGTTCGAAGACATTTTCAACTGGCCCGTGGTCGAGGGCTCATTCTTCAGCCAGGCCGACGAAGCCGGCGCGGCGGCAGTCGCCGTGATCGGCCAGAAAGTGCGGGAGAAGATGCTGGGCGATCATGCCAACCCGATCGGCCAATACCTGCTGATCGGCAACGTGCCATTCCAGGTGATCGGCATATTGGCGGGAAAAGGCGCCAGCTCCGGCGACCAGGACAGCGACGGGCGTATCGTGGTGCCGTACTCGGCCGCCGCCATCCGCCTGTTCGGTCATCGCGACCCCGACTACATCACCATCGCGGCGCGCGATTCGACGCAGGTCAACGAGACCGAGGCGGCCATCGATCACCTGTTGCGCCAGCGCCACCAGGGCCGCCACGATTTCGAACTGACCAACGATGCGGCCTTGATCCAGGCCGAGGCACGCACCCAGAGCAGCCTGTCGTTGATGCTCGGCGCCATCGCGGCCATCTCGCTGCTAGTGGGCGGCATTGGGGTGATGAACATCATGCTGATGACCGTGCGCGAGCGTACTCGCGAAATTGGTATCCGCATGGCCACCGGAGCGCGCCAGCGCGACATCATGCGCCAGTTCCTCAGCGAGGCGGTCATGCTGTCGATGGTGGGTGGGCTCAGCGGCATCGTCCTGGCCCTGATCGTCGGCGCCGGCTTGATGCTGGCCGATATCGCGGTGGCCTTCGCGCTGCCTGCCATGCTTGGCGCTTTTACCTGCGCTGTGATCACCGGCATCGTGTTCGGCTTCATGCCCGCACGCAAGGCCGCCCGACTCGACCCG
>NZ_JBJJMO010000020.1:0-57979 GCF_046231935.1 Pseudomonas sp. KCJK9111
GCTGGTGCAAACCTCGATGACCATTGCCCAGCATATAGTAGTTGGTAAGATAGTCTTGCAATTCGCCATTGAAACCCAAGCGATCGCGCTTGTCATGTATCAATGATCTGAATCCGTAAGGTGTATAGCTATAGGTCCGACGAACATCTTTCTCATGCACTGCCAAAATGCTGCCGCCGTTATCAGTTGCCAGTGCCTCTGTTTGCCTGGCATCTTTTTGCGCCAGAAGTTGACGTTGAGCTCTAAATACCGAGTAAAACTCTGAACCTTCTAGCTCTGTTGAGAAATGAGGCCCTTGATAAAATCTGAGTTTCACAATATTTTCTTTCTCGGACATAGCCCCTCCCCGCCTTGGGCGGCGCCACAATCTAAACGCCATTACAAAGAAGGCTATCGCCTCTGCCCAAGCCACGCACCTGATAAAAATACCAGGGGCATGTAGTCCGTTAATCACCTGACAGACCATTCAGGATCAAGTGTTTAGGCTCTGTACGAAAAGGGATGTCGCAAATACCGCATACCCCCCCCGGAGGCTGCCGTCTCCTCGGCCCCTTTTGAAGCCGAGCTTTCAACATACTTGGCGCGTCGACACTTCTCCTCCCGACTCACTGTGCAGGCTTTATGGATCGGCAAGCCTGTGGCCGCCACATTCAAGGCAGTACCGATATACGTACCTTTCTTGACCAAGTTCGACGCTTGCTTGCGAGCCTTGAGCTCCGCCTCCCTGGCTCAAGCCTCGCTCATTTCCTCAACCCGCCGCGACATCGGCGCCTGTACGGGCGCAACATGCCCGGCCAGGCCAACGCGCATATCGTTGCCACTGGGCTGCTGATACAAGCTCAACCCAAACTCCGGCAACACCGCCAGCAGGTAATCGAAGATATCCCCCTGAATGCGCTCGTACTCGGCCCACACCGTGGTGGTGGTGAAGCAGTAGATCTCCAGCGGCACGCCTTCTGCCGTGGTCTGCATCTGGCGGACCATGCAGGTCATGTTCGCGTGCACGTCCGGGTGGTTTCTCAGGTAGGCCAATGCGAAGGCGCGGAAGGTGCCGATGTTGGTCAGCTTGCGCCGGTTGGCCGAGAGTTCCGCCACCGGCCCCAAGGCTTCGTTCCAGCTTTGCAGCTCCTGACGTTTGCCGGCCAGGTAGTCACCCAGCAGGCGTACCTGACTCAGGCGCTGCTCCTCTTCACGGGTCAGGAAACGGACCCCGGCCGCGTCGATGAACAGGCTGCGCTTGATGCGCCGGCCGCCTGATTGCTGCATGCCACGGTAGTTGCGGAACGATTCGCTCATCAAGCGCCAGGTGGGGATGGAGACGATGGTCTTGTCGAAGTTCTGCACCTTGACCGTGTGCAGGGTAATGTCCACCACATCGCCATCGGCGCCGACCTGGGGCATTTCGATCCAGTCGCCGACGTGCAGCATGTCGTTGCTGGTCAGCTGCACGCTGGCCACGAATGACAAGAGCGTGTCCTTGTACACCAACAGCAGCACGGCTGACATCGCGCCCAGGCCTGACAGCAGTAGCAACGGTGAACGGTCGATAAGGGTGGCGACGATGACGATGGCCGCGAAGATCCACAGCATCATCTTGGCCAGTTGCACATAGCCTTTGATGGAGCGTGTGCGGGCGTGCTCGGTGCGGGCATAGATGTCGAGCAGGGCATCGAGCAGGCACGACAGGGCCATGGTCATGAACAGCAGCGTGAAAGCCAACGCCAGGTTGCCCAGAAAGTGCTGGGCGGTGTCGGACAACTCTGGCACCAGCTTGAGCCCGAACTGCAGGACCAGCGACGGTGTGGTCTGCGCCAGGCGGTGGAAAACCTTGTTGTGCCGCAGGTCGTCGAGCCATTTCAGGGCAGGCTGGCGTGCCAGCAGGCGAGCGCCGTGCAGCACCAGAAAGCGCGCCAGGCGCCCTAGAATCAGCGATATCACCAGCAGCACGGCCAGGCCGATGGCGGCGTGCAGCATGGGGTGTTGGTCGAGGGTGCCCCACAGGTCGAGGGAGTCGCGCCAGAAGCGTTGGATGTCCATGGGCTTGCTTAAAGTCTTGTTGCCAAACGAGGCGTTATTAGAACGCGGATGGGCAGCCCCATGCCAAAAGAAATTCGGCTAAATCGCTAGAAAACGTTACCCTATGCAGCTGATTTCCGTACTTGCCTGAGGTTACCTCCGTGTTCTCCCAATTCGCCTTGCACGAACGCCTGCTCAAAGCCGTGGCCGAGCTTAACTTCGTCGAGCCAACCCCGGTGCAGGCCGCCGCCATTCCCCTGGCGCTGCAAGGGCGGGACCTGCGTGTCACCGCGCAGACCGGCAGTGGCAAGACGGCGGCGTTCGTTCTGCCGCTGCTCAATCGTCTGGTCGATCTGCGCGAGCGCCGTGTGGAGATTCGCGCGCTGATCCTGCTGCCCACCCGTGAGCTGGCACAGCAGACCCTCAAGCAGGTGCAGCTGTTCTCGCAGTTCACTTACATCAAGTCGGGCCTTGTGACCGGCGGCGAAGACTTCAAGGAACAGGCCGCCATGCTGCGCAAGGTGCCGGACGTGCTGATCGGCACGCCGGGCCGTTTGCTCGAGCAGCTCAACGCCGGCAACCTCGACCTGTCCCACGTCCAGGTGCTGATTCTGGACGAAGCCGACCGCATGCTCGACATGGGCTTTGCCGAGGACATGGAACGCCTGTGCAAGGAATGCGAAAACCGCGAGCAGACCCTGCTGTTCTCGGCCACTACCGGCGGCGCGGCGTTGCGCGACATGATCGGCAAGGTCCTGAAAGACCCTGAGCACCTGATGCTCAACAGCGTATCGCAGCTGGCCGAGGGCACCCGCCAGCAGATCATCACGGCCGACCATGACCAGCACAAAGAGCAGATCGTGCAATGGCTGCTGGCCAACGAAACCTTCGACAAGGCGATCATCTTCTCCAATACCCGCGCCATGGCTGACCGTATCTATGGCCACCTGGTCGCCAAGGACGTCAAGGCATTCGTGCTGCATGGCGAGAAGGACCAGAAAGACCGCAAGCTGGCCATCGAGCGCTTCAAGCAGGGCAGCTCCAAGGTGCTGGTCGCCACCGACGTGGCCGCGCGCGGCCTGGACATCGACGGCCTGGACTTGGTCATCAACTTCGACATGCCACGCAGCGGCGATGAGTACGTGCACCGTGTGGGTCGTACCGGGCGCGCCGGGGGCGAAGGCCTGGCGATCTCGCTGATCACCCATAACGACTGGAACCTGATGTCCAGCATCGAGCGCTACCTCAAGCAGCAGTTCGAGCGCCGGGTCATCAAGGAAGTCAAAGGCACCTATAGCGGGCCCAAGAAAGTCAAGGCGTCTGGCAAAGCTGCCAGCACCAAAAAGAAGAAGACGGACAAGAAAGGTGGCGACAAGAAGGCCAGTGCCAAGCGCAAGCCTACGGCCAAGCCAAGGGCCAACGCACCGTTGACCAGCTCCGATGGGCTCGCACCGTTGAAGAAGCGCAAGCCGTCGGCCGAGTAAGGCCCGGTGCCTGTGCCAGGGCAGCGCTCAGCGCCGCCCTGGCAGCTACCGTCCTGGCGTCATCCTGCCTTTTTCTCGGCCGCTTTCAATTCCTTGATACGCCTGTCGATCAACTGACACTTGTCCGGCAAGTCCTTGCTGGCGGTGCCCAACTGCATGCCTTGCAGTTCCTCGTTTATTTCCTTGGCTTTCGCCGGGTTCTGTTCGGTCAGTTGAGCCACCAGCCCAGCCAGTTCCTCACGTTTTTGCGTCGCTTCTTCCGGCGTGCATGCCCAGGCAGGCAACGCGCTGAACAGTGTGACCAGGCATGTGATACGCAGCAGTGGTTTCATCCTTTGTTCCTCCGGCGTGGTTGATGGACGGTTGAGGCGCGGCGAGCCGATTGGTTCACGATCAGGGATAAGTGGCCAGGGGTCGGCGTGGCTTATTGCAGCTAAAGCACGTGACCTCCAGGCCATTTGCGCGGAACGTGCGCAGATTTGAAAGGTCCCAAACCTGTGTACATCCTCGACGCACACCAGGAGGTAATCGCATGCGTACCATCTACAACTGGGACCTGATCGAACGCTTGTTGCATGAAGTGCAGAACGGCAGTGGGCAGAAATTCACGCCCCGCCCTTATGCCGAAGCGCACGCCGCTGACCTGGCGGCCAAGGGTGAACCCGTCGGTGACCTGGATCGCCTCAAAAGCCAGGCCTGCGAATACGAGAAGCTGCTTCTGGAGCGAGGCTATATTCAAAGCCGCCCGGAAGAGGAGGGTGGTAACGGCGAGAACTTCGTGCTGACCGAGCGAGGGTCGCGCCTGATGAGCCTGATCGACAGCAGCATTCCAGGCTTCGAACACCCGCGGCAAGTGCTGGATGATCAGGACGATGCGCTGGATGAAAGCACCTTTGAACACGTCTCGTCCAAGGCGCAGATTGCCGGTGGTGCCATTTAAGGCTGGCCAGCGAGGCATGCGTGAATTGATAATCCCGTGTCCCTTTTTTCAGGTGAATCACTGCGCATGCCTTTGCACCGTCTCGAGGTCCGCCGATGAGCGTGGCCCGCAAGAACCCCGATGCCTTTGCGTTCCAGGTCATGGTGGTGCTTTGCCTGATCTGGGGCAGCCAGCAGGTGCTGATCAAAACGGCCGCCGTGGACATTGCCCCGGTAATGCAGGCAACCCTGCGCAACTGCATCGCTGCGGTGCTGGTCGGGCTGATGGTACTGTGGCGCGGCGACTGGAAACAGGTGGGGGGGACTTGGCGAGCAGGTGTGTTGGCGGGCGGATTGTTCGGGCTCGAGTTTCTGTTCATCGCCGAAGGACTCAAGCTGACCACGGCCGCTCACATGTCGGTGTTCCTATACACAGCGCCCATCTTCACCGCCCTTGGCCTTCATTTCATGCTGCCCAGCGAACGGCTGAGACTGTTGCAATGGCTAGGCATACTGCTGGCGTTCGCGGGCATTGCACTGGCCTTTGTGGGTGGGACCTCATGGGCCGACATGGACGGGCGCACCTTGCTGGGGGATGCCTTCGGGGTACTCGCCGGCTTGGCATGGGGCGCGACCACGGTCGTGGTCAGGGGGTCGCGGCTTTCCGAGGCACCGGCATCCCTTACCCTGTTCTATCAGCTGGCGGTAGGTTTTGTCGGCTTACTGCTCATTGGGCTGATCACGGGGCAGGCCGGCGATGTGGTCATGACGCCGCTGGCGATTGGGAGCGTGTTGTTCCAGGGCGTAATCGTCTCGTTCATCAGTTACCTGACCTGGTTCTGGCTGCTGCGCAAGTACCTGGCATCGAACCTGGCTGTGTTTTCATTCATCACGCCCCTGTTCGGGGTCACCTTCGGGGTGTTGATCCTGGGCGAACCGCTGACCGTGAACTTCGTGCTTGGCGCTGTGCTGGTGCTCGTGGGCGTGGTTCTGGTAAGTGCCGAACCCTGGGTACGGCAGCAACTGCGCAAATGGGTCGGGTAAGGCCAGAACCTAGCAGTAACATAGGGAAACGATTGGCGGTGCCAGGAAATCCCCCAAGCGGCTTGATCGGCGTCACAATCACCCCCATCTGTAAGATCAGACGTAGGCGTCAGCTCATACATGCGGCTATGATCTGTATAAGGCAGCGCCAAACTGATTCGCCGTTAGGCTTACCCGTAAAGGGGGCATTATGAATAAAGCACTGTACAACTGGCTCCACGACCTTGGGGTTGCCTTGGGTTTGATTCCGCCGCCCTTGCAGCCGGTGCCCATCCCGACTGATGAAAAGCAGCGCCCTCGTCAGCCACGCCGCCGTTGAGCGAGCAAAGGCCGCTCTACCTTTCGGGGCAGAGCGGCTTCTTTGTTCTAATTAGGCGTTTTTTTCCTTGGCGCACCCACTCCAGGGCTCTGGCTGTTCATAACGGCTTTCGGCAGCACTGATCGAGCCCTGCTTCTCCCTCCGTGATATCCCCATTTCACCCACTCATCCCCGCGCTTTGCGACCTGTTTCAGCCAGCTGCGACACTGGCGTAAACATTGCGTTGATGTATTTCGTCAGGATTCAATAATTTCCTTCGTATACCCCCTCCTATTTGACGGCGCTATGCTACATATCAACCTTGCGCCTACGTTTCTCCCATTTTCATCCTGCAAGGATCGCCGAAGATGCGCACAAACTTGCCCGTCACCGAGTATGAAAGAACCTTCCCCGGTGACCAGCGCCTGATCTCGACCACCGATCTCGATAGCCGAATCACCTACTGCAACGAAGCGTTCGTGGCCATCAGTGGCTTCACTTATGACGAACTGGTGGGTCAGCCCCACAATTTGGTACGTCATCCGGACATGCCCGCCGCGGTGTTTGGCCATATGTGGGACACCATCAAGCAGGGCAAGCCCTGGATGGGTATCGTCAAAAACCGAGCAAAGAACGGTGACTATTACTGGGTCAGTGCCTACGTCACGCCCATCTACGAACAAGGCCGCGTCAGTGGTTACGAGTCAGTACGTTCAGTGCCCAGCCGCGCGCAGATCGCCCGTGCCGAGCGCCTGTATGCCCGCCTGCGCAGTGACCGTGCGCCGTTGCCGTGGGTAGCACGTGTGGGCCAACGGCTAGGGACTGGATGGCCGCTTGCCGCCGCCGGAGTGCTATCGGCGTTCGCCTACGCCAGCCTGCCGGCCTACGCTGCACTGGCGGTATTGATGACCAGCCTGCTGCTGGCCTGGTACGTCATCGAGCGCCAGCACAGCCAAGCCATACAGCGCACGTTGGCCGCACACCCCAAGGCCTTCACCAGCCCGCTGGTGGCGCTGACCTATAGCGCCAGCCCCGGGCTGCATGGGCAAATGGATCTGGCCATTCTGAGTGAAGAAGCCCGCTTGCAAACCGCCCTGACCCGGCTTGAGGATGCAGGCGTGGGGGTAAAGGACCGGGCTTCACAATCCTCCAAACTGTCAGATACACAGGCCTCGATGCTTGGCCGTCAACGCAGTGAAACGGATCAGTCCGCAACCGCCATCGCCGAGATGGCGGCAACCATCCAGCAGGTCACGCAGAACGTCCAGAGCACGGCCCATGCCGCCGGTGACGCCGATCAATTGGCTCAGCGCGGCAGTGAGCTGGCCCAGCAGAGCCTGCATGCGATGGACAGCATGAGCGATGCGGTCAGTGATATTGGCCAGGCCGTCAACGCACTCGCCCAGCAGACCCAGTCCATTGGCAGCGTGGTCGATGTGATCACAGCCATTGCCGAGCAGACCAACCTGCTGGCCCTTAACGCTGCCATCGAAGCGGCCCGAGCGGGGGAGCAGGGGCGGGGGTTTGCCGTGGTGGCCGACGAGGTTCGTTCGCTGGCCCAGCGCACCCGCACTTCGACCGAGGAAATTCATCAGATCATCGCCACCCTGCGTGCCGGCACCGAGCGGGCAGTGAGCTCCGCCGGCCACGGCGAGCGCATCGCGCGCGACAGCAGGCAAAGCGTTGAGGCCGTGCAGAACGCGCTGGTCGGCATCGCCCAGGCGGTTAGCAGTATCACAAGTATGAGCCAACAGATGGCTGCTGCTTCCGAGCAGCAAAGCCATGTGGCTGAAGACATCAACCAGCAGATCACGCGCATCGCCCAGTTGTGCGATCAAAGCGCTGGGCAGGCACGGCAAGGCGCGCAGATCAGCCAGGACCTCGAACGCATGGCCGACTATCTCTACGGCCTGGCCGAGCGCTTCAATCGCTGATCGCCCACACCTGCGCAGGGCACGCTTTGTGCTGAAGGCGTGCCGGTTGATCTGCGGTTCTGTGGCACACTGCGCGGCCAAGGAGACCTCATGTCCAGACCCCGCTGCGAGCGCTGCCTGCGCCCCCTCGACCATTGCCTCTGCGCCTTGATACCTGCGATCGGCAGCAGGACCCGCGTGTTGCTGTTGCAGCACCCAAGCGAAGCGTCCCATGCGCTGAACACGGCTCGCCTGGCAGCGCTAGGCTTGATCAATGCCCAGCTGCACGTGGGTGAGGTATTCAACGACCTGGACCAATGGCTGGCAATGCCGGGTTACCGGCCAGTGGTGTTGTTTCCGGGCGAGGGGGCGCAAGCGCTCGGGCCTTACACGCAGACCGACGACACACCGTTGTTGCTGGTCGTGCCGGACGGTACCTGGCGCAAGGCGCGCAAGCTGATGTACCTCAATCCGCTGCTGGCGGCTCTGCCGAAGGTCACCTTGGGGAATGTGACGCCGTCACGCTATCGTCTGCGCAAGGCGCCCGAGGCAGGCGCGCTATCGACCATCGAGGCGGTGGTGCAGGCCTTGAACGTGCTGGAACGACCGGCCCGTTTCGACGCCGTGCTGGCGCCGTTCGAGGCCCTGATCGAAGGACAGATCCAAGCCATGGGTGCAGGCACCTACGAGCGCAATCATCGCAAGGATACGGGGGCGCCCTGAGCGACGCCCCGGTCTGGTCAGCGCATCTCGGGCAGATGGGCTTCGGTGCGCACTTCGGTGGCCGCGTAGGCGTCAGGCGGTAGCGAGATGCGCTGCTTGCTCAACAGCTCGCCCATTGTGGCCAGTACTCGGTAGCGGGAATAAGCTTCGGTGTAGCGCACCTCGGTGTAGCGACGGTCCGCGTTGTACAGCTCGTTTTCACTGTCGAGCACGTCCAGCAGGGTACGCTGGCCCAGACCGAACTGGTCCTGGTAGGCGGCGCGCACCCGTTTGGTGGTGTCGGCGTACTCGCGCGCGGTAGGCAGCTGCTTGCTGGCGTTGTTCAGGGCGTTCCAGGCCAGGCTCAGGTTTTCGGTCAGCTCGCGCAGTGCATTGTTGCGAATGTCCATGGCCTGGTTGATCTTGTGCGCGTCGGAGTTCAGGCGGGCCTTGTCGCTGCCACCGCGGAACAGGTTGTAGTTCATCTCCACGCCTGCCTGCCAGTCGTTGTTGCTGTGGCCTTTTTCACCGCCGGTATTGTTGTTGGCACCGGTGGCCAGAATGGCATCAAAGCGCGGGTAGAAGGTGGACTTGGCAACCTTGTACTGCTCTTCGGCGGCGTTCACGTCCGCCTGGGCCGACTTGATGTAAGGGTTGTTCTGGCGCATGCCTTCGCGTGCTTCTTCCAGCGTTGCTGGCATTTGCACGGCGACCGCTTGCGGATCTTCCAGCTCATCCGGCACACGGCCCACGACGCTGAAGAAGTTGGCTTCGGCATCGGCCAGGTCCACCTCGGCGGTATCGAGGTTGTTCTCCGCCAGGGCGCGACGAGCACGGGACTGGTCCAGGTCAGCTGTACTGCCGACACCCCGTTCGTTGCGCAGGCCGATCTGGTCGTTCACCCGCAGGTGGGCTTGCAGGTTGTTCTTGGCCAGGCTTACCAGTTCGCGGCGCTTGAGCACTTCCAGGTACACCTCGATGGCGCGCAAGGCAACGTCCTGAGCCACTGCCTGGGTGTAGTACGCACGGGAGGTGGAGACCGCTTGGGTGCGGCCCACTTCGCTGGAGGTGTTGAAGCCATCGAAGATCATCTGCCGCAGGCGCAGGTCGGCCTGGGAATAGTTGAGGGTTTCCTTGTTGTGACGGCCTTCGGCACGCGTGTTGGCGTTGTCCGAGCGCTGGCGACCGTAGCCCGCTACCAGGTCGACGGATGGGTAGTAGCCGCCGCGGGCGAACTTCACATCTTCATCTGCAGACAACTTGCTGTTGCGGTTCGAGCTGACCTGGGGGTGGTAATCCACAGCGCTTTGGACAGCTTCGGTGATCGACATCGCCTGCACGTGGGCGCTTGCCAGAGCCAACAGCAACGCACTGGTGATGGGGTTCAAAAGACGCATGGGTACCTCTCCCTGATCCTGGTTTTTCCTACAAATCGCCAAAAAAATGACTATATTCCGATGCCGTATAGTGTTGCAGGTTTTTAAGCCCACAGCTAAGTACATTCACTGGAATGAATAAGAAGATTTATTCATATCAACGTGCCATGTTCGACATTAATTGTCTAACGCTGGAATGGGGAGCTACTTAACCCGGTGCCATACCGCGCTGTCCAGGTGGCGCCAAGTGGCGGCTGCAGCCGGTTCCAGAACGTATCCAAATAAAAACCCGGTGAAGAAGGCCAAATTGATATTTGGCGACAAATTATTGTCACTTAGGCGGGATGTAGGTGTTTTGCCGAAGAATGTAGAACGTGACACCTACCGCACTGGCCAACATGAACAGCCGTGCCCAGGGGAACGGAACCAGATAGCAGGAAACGGCGATGCTCAACCACATCAGGCCTATGGCATAGACCTTGGCCTTGAGGGGCATACCCTCGCCGCCGAGATAGCCCCGGATCCAGGGCCCCAGGCGAGGGTGGTTGACCAACCAGTCGTGAAAGCGTGGCGAGCTGCGGGCAAAACACGCCGCTGCCAGCAGGAGAAACGGAGTGGTCGGCAGCACCGGCAGGAAGATGCCAACCACGCCCAGCGCCACGCTCAGCCAGCCGATGGCCAGCAGCAGGTAGCGCATGCCCGGCTTAGTGGTGACGGGGCTTGAGCAGGGCCGGTTTCTCTTCCGGGGCATGCAACAACAGGAACAGCGCGGTCAGGGCCTCGGGAATCTGCACGATCATGTCGTCCTGAAGGCTGGCGTTGCTGGCGATGTCGGCAAATTCAGGCTGCTCGTCGAACAGGCCCGAACCGACCATGATCGGCAGCAGCATTTCGCTCACTTCCTCTTCGGCATTCTCGAACCAGGCTTCCTCGCGCAAGAAGACCCCTTCCATGAAGCCGATGCACCAGCCGCGCAGGTCGGAGTCGTCAGGGTCATCGCCCAGATCCAGGTCGCAGGGCAGCTCGAACTCGTCATCACTGGCCAACTGGCGCGCGATATGGCCTTTGAGTGCAACCAGCGTGGCCTCGATCTCGACGCGCTGGGCCTCGCTGGCGTAGTGCGGTTCTTCGGCGAACAAGGCGTCGATCCATTCGCGCTCGGGCACCTCTTCGGCGTTGATCGACAAGGCAGTGAGGTAGCCGTGGGCGGCGACATAGTCCAGCGCTTCTTCGTGCAGCTCGTCGGCGTCGAGGAAGGCTTGCAGGCGGGTCAGTTGCTCGGCGAAGGACATTACGGGGCTACCTTGGGAATAAACGATACCGAATTCTAGCACCTTGCAGCGTCAGCGGGGCAAAGACACGCCCATCGCAACGGTGCCAGTGCAGGGAGCGGGTGCGGTATACTTGGCGGTTTCCAGCCCAGGGCCCACCGTTGTCGGGCCCTTGGCAAAAACCGCTTACGCATTCGGCGTGTGCGGCGCGGGTTTTTCGTCCAGCCTGTAGCGGGGTGGTACGGCGTTTTTGGAGTTGCACATGCTCGAACAGGCTCAGCGCGTTCTCAAGGACATCTTCGGCTACGACAGCTTCCGAGGGCGCCAGGCAGCGATCATCGAATGCGTAGCCAATGGTGGCGATGCCCTGGTGCTGATGCCCACAGGTGGCGGCAAGTCGCTGTGTTTCCAGGTACCAGGGTTGCTGCGCCCAGGCCTGACCGTGGTGGTGTCGCCGTTGATCGCACTGATGGACGACCAGGTCGCCACGCTCGATGAACTGGGGGTATCGGCCGCTGCGCTGAACTCCACGCTCAATGCCGAGCAACAACGGGAACTGGCTGGGCGCCTGCGCCGCGGCGAGGTGAAGATGCTCTACCTGGCGCCAGAGCGCCTGGTGCAACCGCGCATGCTCGATTTTCTGCGCGACCTGGACATTTCGCTGTTCGCCATCGACGAAGCCCACTGCGTGTCCCAGTGGGGCCACGATTTTCGCCCCGAATACTTGCAACTGGGCCAACTGGCCGAGCTGTTCCCGCATGTGCCACGCATTGCGCTCACTGCGACTGCAGACATGCGTACCCGGGAAGAAATCGTCCAGCGCCTGCACCTGCAGGGGGCCGAGCGCTTCCTCTCGAGCTTCGACCGGCCGAACATCTTCTACCGCATCGTCCCCAAGGAAGCGCCCCGCAAGCAGCTCATGGCGTTTCTGGGCGAACGGCGTGGGAACGCAGGCATCGTCTATTGCCTGTCGCGCAAGAAAGTCGACGAAACCGCTGCGTTTCTCTGCGACCAGGGCTTCCCCGCGCTGCCTTACCACGCCGGCCTGCCGGCTGAGACGCGCTCGGCCAACCAGCATCGGTTCCTCAACGAAGAAGGGCTGATCATGGTCGCGACCATCGCCTTTGGCATGGGCATCGACAAGCCCAACGTGCGTTTCGTTGCGCACCTGGACCTGCCAAAGTCGCTGGAAGCCTACTATCAGGAAACCGGTCGTGCCGGTCGCGACGGCCTGCCTTCGGACGCCTGGATGGCGTACGGCTTGCAGGACATGGTCATGCTCAAGCAGATGCTGCAGAACTCCGAGGGTGACGAGCGCCACAAGCGCATCGAGCAGCACAAGCTCGACGCAATGCTTGCCTTGTGCGAGGAGACACGCTGCCGACGCCAGGCCTTGCTGGCGTACTTCGATGAGACGCTGGAACAACCCTGCGGGCACTGCGACAACTGTGTCGACAACGTGCAGACGTGGGATGCCACCGAGCCCGCCCGCCAGGCATTGTCAGCAGTGTTTCGCACCGGCCAGCGTTATGGCGTGGGGCATCTGGTGGACGTGCTGCTGGGCAAAAGCACCGAGAAAGTGACCAATTTCGGTCATGACAAGCTGTCGGTGTTCGGCCTCGGCAAGGCGCTGGCCGAGGCCGACTGGCGCTCGCTGTTCCGCCAACTGGTAGCCCGTGGTCTGGTCGACATCGATCTGGAAGGCTACGGCGGCCTGCGCCTGTCGGACAGCTGCCGCCCGCTGCTGCGCGGCGAGGTCACGTTGCAACTGCGCCGTGACCTGAAGCCGCAGACCGTGGCCAAGACCTCGTCTTCTGGCGGCGGCAGCCCGGCAAGCCAGCTGGTGCGTGCAGAAGAACGCGAATTGTGGGAAGCGCTGCGCACCTTGCGCCGCAAGCTTGCCGAAGAGCATCGTGTCCCGCCTTACGTCATCTTCCCGGACTCCACCCTGCTCGAGATGTTGCGCAGCCAGCCGGTGACTCTGAGCGACATGGCGCAGGTCAGCGGTGTCGGCGCCCGCAAGCTGGAACGCTACGGGCAGGCATTCCTGGAAGTGCTCAATGGCAGCGGCGGCACCCCCGAGGCGCCGAAGGTGGTACTGGACTTGCGTCACGAACTGGTCAGCCTGGCCCGCGCCGGCATGACGCCGGCGCAGATCGCCGGTCAGCTCGACTGCACTGAAAAGAATGTCTACAGCCTGCTGGCTGAGGCCTTGGGGCGTCAGGAGCTTAACCTCGAACAGGCGCTGGACCTGCCGGAAGATCTTCTGTCGGAAATCCAGGATGCCTTCCTCGACGGCGAAGGCGAATTGCCATCCGTTTCCACCATTGCGCCGTTGTTCGGATCGCGTGTGCCAGACGGTGTCCTGCACTGCGTGCGCGCCGCCTTGGCGGCTGAGTTCGAGCTGTGACAGTGCGCGCTACCGGCTTGGCCCGAGCGGTTTGCTGATCCGTGTCACGCCAGCGCACATTTACCCTGCAGCAGCGCATCCCGACGGCTTGCCTCGTCGGGCCGCGCATGATTAGCTGCCTAACAATTAGAACTGTTCGACGAGTCGCTTTATGCCCCTGACTGACAATCAACACCGCTTCGGCATGCAGCTTGCCCAGATGTCCCGTGGCTGGCGCGCCGAGCTTGATCGCCGTCTGGCCGGCCTCAACCTGTCACAGGCGCGGTGGCTGGTGCTGCTGCACCTGGCACGGTTCGAGGAAGCGCCCACCCAACGCGAACTGGCGCAGAGCGTCGGCGTGGAGGGCCCGACCCTGGCGCGGTTGCTCGATAGTCTCGAAGGGCAGGGGCTGGTGCGTCGCCAGGCCGTTGTCGAAGACCGGCGGGCCAAGAAGATCCTGCTGTGCCCCCCAGCCAAGCCCCTGATCGAGCAGATCGAGACCATTGCCAATCAGCTACGCATCGAGCTTTTCACAGGCGTCGATGAAGCGGACCTTGAGGTCTGCATGCGGGTCCATGCCAAGATTCTGAGCAACCTGGAAAAGCCCTGATCCACCGTTTGCGAGGCGCATCACCATGACCGAGCCAAAGCCTGAAATCGTCATCACCTATTGCACCCAGTGCCAGTGGCTGCTGCGTGCCGGCTGGCTGGCCCAGGAGCTGCTCAGTACGTTTGGCCAGGACCTGGGGCAGGTGGCCTTGCAGCCGGGCACCGGTGGCGTCTTTCGCATCACCTGCGATGGCGTGCAGGTGTGGGAGCGCAAAGCCGATGGCGGCTTCCCTGAAGCAAAAGTGCTCAAGCAACGCGTACGCGATCAGATCGATCCACAGCGCGACCTGGGTCACAACGATCGCTAACCGCCCCGGCCGTGTCGATATTGTAGGCCGGCGCCTTGGCGTCAGAGGCGCACCTTGCCCAGCAGCACGTCCCTGAACATCGCGAAGTCGCCCAGCAGGCTATAGAAGGGATAGGTGAAGGTCGCAGGCCGGTTCTTCTCGAAAAAGTAATGCCCTACCCAGGCCAGGCCGTACCCGACCACGGGCACCGCCAGCAGCAGCATCCACTTGCCGCTGCCGATGGCGTAGGCCAGCAGGGCAATGACCAGGCTGGTGCCCACGAAGTGCAGGCGGCGGCACGTGGGGTTGCTGTGTTCACCGAGGTAGTAGGGGTAGAACTCGGCGAAGGTTCGGAATTGCGCTGTGCGATCCATGACACTGCTCCGGAATATTGACTGGGAATGATAGACACGGCGTGGAGCCTGATTCGAGTCTAGAGTCACTGACGGGGCGTACCAGTGACAATAGGCGCCAATTGAGTATCCTTGGGGTTCACCGCAGGAGCGGTCAGCATAAGAAGCGTGCCATGAGCGAAAGAACCACCTCCGCCAGCTGGGCATCTGGGATCGTCAAGGCGCTGGAGCTCGAAGGGCTCGATTGCCAGGCCATGTTCAAGCAGCTGGGGCTGGATTTCGCTGCTCTCGACGATCCGGATGCGCGCTTCCCGCAGGACGCCATGACCCGGCTCTGGCAACTGGCGGTGGAGCTATCAGGCAATGAAGCAATCGGCCTGAACATGGCGCGCGTGGTCAGGCCGGCATCCTTTCATGTGGTGGGCTACGCGCTGATGTCCAGCCGCACGCTGGCCGAAGGCTTTGCACGGCTGGTGCGCTATCAGCGCATCATCGCCGAGAGCTCTGACTTGAGCTTTATCCTCACCCCCGAAGGCTATTCGCTGATCCTGACCGTGCACGGCGACCACCTGCCGCCCACCCGGCACAGTGCCGAGGCGTCGCTGGCCTGCGCCCTGTCGCTGTGCAAATGGCTCAGCGGTCGGCCGGTCCAGCCGCGACGGGTGCTGATACAGGGGCCGCCGCCCAAGCACCTGGAACCCTACAAAGTGGCCTTTCATTCCCCACTGATCTTCAATGCGCCCCATGATGCCCTGGTGTTCGAGCGGGCGGACATGGAGGCGCCACTGCCCACAGCCAACGAAGCCATGGCCGTATTGCACGACCGGTTCGCCGGTGAATACCTGGCACGCTTCTCGGAGACCCGCGTGACCCACCGGGTGCGCCAGGTGTTGTGCCGCATCCTGCCCCAGGGCGAGCCCAAGCGTGAAACCTTGGCACAGGCGCTGCACCTGTCCCAGCGCACCTTGCAGCGCCGGTTGCAGGATGAGGGCACCAGCTTCCAGGCGTTGCTTGACGATACCCGGCGCGAACTGGCCGAACAGTACTTGGCCCAGCCCAACATGACCCTGCTGGAGACCGCCTACCTGCTTGGCTTTGCCGACCCTAGCAACTTCTACCGGGCCTTTCGCCGTTGGTTTGGCGTCACGCCCAGCGAGTACCGGGCTCGCCTGGGCACCGATATCGACGGAGTCAGTGACGCCAGAAAGCCGGCATGCACAACACCAGCACGGTGATGATTTCCAGCCGGCCCAGCAGCATGCCGCCGGCCAGGATCCACTTGGCGGCGTCGGGCAGCTTGGCGTAGTTACCCGACGGCCCGATCACTTCGCCAAGGCCCGGGCCCACGCCGGACACCGTCCCGGCCGCGCCGGTCAGGGCGGTCATCCAGTCGACCCCCAGTAATGACAGCAGCAACGCCATCACGCAGATGGTGATGGCGAAAAAGAAGGAAAACGTGAGGATCGAGCGTACGATTTCTTCGTCGAGGCGGTGCCCGTTGTACTTCTGCTTGATCACTGCGCGGGGGTGAATCAACTGGTTGAGGTTGGCCTTGAGCAGGATATAGGCCACCTGAAAGCGAAATATCTTGATGCCGCCGGCCGTCGAACCGGAACACCCGCCCACGAACCCCAAGTAGAAGAACAGCATCAACGAGAAGTTGCCCCACAGGCTGTAGTCACCCAACGCAAAGCCTGTGGTGGTCACGACCGAGGTCACGTTCAGCGCGACGTGCCGCAAGGCATCGAGCCAGTGCAGGTTGGTGGTGTACCAGTACCAGGTGCCCAGGATCACCCAGGTCGCCACCAGCATGCCCAGCAAGCCCTGCACCTGTTGATCGCGGATCAGGGCCCCGCGGTTGCCGCGCAACGTGGCCACGTACAGGGTGAACGGCAGGCTGCCGAGGATCATCACCACCACGGCCACCCAGTGCACGGCGGGCATGTCCCACTTGGCCAGGGACTGGTCGGAGGTTGAAAAACCGCCGGTGGAAATCGCCGACATGGCATGGTTGATCGCATCGAACGGGCTCATGCCGGCCCACCAGAACGCCAGGGCACCGAAGATGGAAAAGCCGACATAGACCCCGACGATGGACTTGGCGACCATGTGCGAGCGCGGCATCACTTTCTCGGAGCGGTCCGAGGATTCGGTCTGGAACAGCCTCATGCCACCGATGCGCAGCAGGGGAAGAATGGCCACCGCCATGGCGATGAAGCCAATACCGCCCAGCCAGTGCAGCATCGAGCGCCACATCAGGATGCCGGGCGACATGCTGTCCAGGCCGCTGAGTACGGTAGCGCCGGTGGCGGTGATGCCCGACATGCTTTCGAAAAACGCATCGGTGTAGCTGATGTGCTGCGTAAGCAGAAAGGGCAGGGCAGCGAACACGCACACCACCACCCAGGAGCACACCGTCAGCAGGTACATGTCGCGTGGACGCAGGTGCACGTGTTCGGGCCTGCCGGGCACCACCAGCAGCAGGCCCGCCACGAAGGTGATCAGGCTCGACCAGAGAAAGGACGGCAGGTCGCGGGTGTGTTCGAAGATCACCAGGGTGGCCATGGGGACAGCCATGCCCACGGCGAGCGTGATGAGGAAGATGCCGATGATGAAACCAATGATCCTTAGGGTCGGCAACGCCATGTGTTCTGCTCGGGCTCGAAACGGAAGGGCGCCATTCTACCTGTGGGGCGCAAAGGCTCAAGGCCAAGCTGCATCTTCATGCTGCAGGCCCTGGATGAGGTCGTGCTTGCAGCCTGGCGTCGGCCCCTTGAGAATGGCCGCACATTCATGTTCCAGGAGGGTAGCCGATGGAGGCTCTCGACGCATTGCTCAACCGGGTTTCGGTCCCGCGCCTGACCGACCCTGCGCCCAACGATGCCCAGCGTGAGGCCTTGTTCCAGGCTGCGCTGCGCGCCCCGGACCACGGTCAACTACGTCCTTGGCGCTTTCTGACTATCGAAGGACCGGCACGCGAGCGGTTGGGTGAGCTGTTCGCCAGCGCAGTCCAAAAGCGCGGCGATGCCAGTGAGGCTGCGTTGAGCAAGGCCCGCGCCATGCCGTTACGCGCGCCCTTGCTGATCGTGGTCATTGCCCAGTTGCACAAGCAGCACCCCAAGGTCCCGGTGCTTGAGCAGCAACTGGCGGCAGGGTGCGCGGCCCACGGCATACTGATTGCCGCGCACGCCCAGGGCGTGGGTGCCGTATGGCGCACCGGGGACCTGGCCTTCGATGCCCATGTCCATGAAGGCCTGGGCTTGGCAGACAACGAGGAGCTGCTTGGCTTCCTGTATGTGGGTACGCCCTTGACCGAGCCTCGCACGGCGCCTGTGCTCGCCACTGCCGACTTCGTCAGCGCCTGGGGCGGCTGACCCCCGCCGCGTTTGACCCAAGCCGTTGGCCATTGCGCAGACCTGCGCAGTGGCATTGGTTAGCCGCCAGGCGCTTCCGCCACCGGCAGCTCCAGCGTTGCGACGAAACCGCCTTGTGGATGGTTGGCCAGTATCAGTCGGCCGCCATGGCGCTCTGCCGCCTTGCGTGCAATCGCCAGCCCAAGGCCGTGTCCCGGAGCGTGTTGTCCCGGCGCCCGGAAAAACGGCTCGCCCAGTTGAGCCAGGTGCGCAGCTGCCACGCCGGGGCCCCGGTCACGTACGCACACCCGGAGCACGTCGCCCTCGCGCCACGCGCTCAGCTCCACAGGTTGACCCGCCGGGGTAAAGCGCAGGGCATTGCGCAGCAGGTTGTCCACCGCACGCTCGATCAGGGTTGGCCAACCCTGCAGGGTCAACCCGGGTTGCGCTTCAAGGCGTACATCATGCTCAGGGGCCGTCAGTTGCGCGTCCTTGCGCACGCTGCCCAGCAGCGCGTTGAGATCGACCGTTTCGGCATGGGCCTGGTCGGCGTCCACGCGCGCCAAGGTCAAAATCTCACTGATCAGGTCTTCCAGGCGGTCGCATTCGCGGGTCAGGCGCGGCCACAAGGCCTGACGCTGCTCCGGCTCGGCCCGTTCGGCCAGGGCCAGGGCGATGCGCAGCCGGGCCAGTGGAGAACGCAGCTCGTGGGACACATCGCGCAGCAACTGGCGCTGGCTGGCGATGGTGCTCTGCAAGCGAGCGCCCATCTTGTTGAAATCCTTGGCCAGGACCCCGAACTCGTCGCGCCTGCCGGCCAGTTGCGCCAGGCTGTTCTGCTGGTAGGTACTCTGCCCCAGGTCGTGCACCGCGCCACGCAAGCGGCTCAGGGGGCGGGTGATGGACAGTGTCACGAACAGGCTGAACAGGGTCAGCACCACCAGGGCGATGCCCAGTGCGCTCAGTGGCCAGAGCAGGCTCTCGCGGTGCCAGGCATCGAGGGCGGGGTGGGGGATGCGGTAGATCAGCAGGTAGGACGCATTGCTCTGGGGGCTGGTGTATTCCTCGGTCAGGCGGCGCCACGGCAGGCGCCGGTCATCGTTGTGCTGCCTGGCTTCGAGTGCAGCCGCGCGCCGGGGAAAGGTGCCTGGCACCACAGCGTCGCCACTGTCGTCCAGCACTTGCACGTCGATCTTGTAGCGCGCCTTGCGCCTTTCGAGAAAATGCTGCGCTGCGCCGGGGCCTTCCTGCTCGTAGTGCCTGGCCCATTGGCTGGCTAGCGTGTTCAGCCCCGGATGACGGCTTAGAATCCAGGCGTCCTGGTTGAGCATGTGCGCCAGCAGTATCGACAGCCCTGCTACCAGGGCGATGGCCAGCCAGAAGCTGGCCAGGATGCGCCAGAACAGTGAACGCACGTAGACCTCCCCAAACGATGAAAGCCCGCCGCGCGCCAGGCTAACCTGGGGCACGGCGGGCGCTGACACTGGAGCTTACTGGGACTTGCCGGCTTTTTCAGCTTTCCAGGCCTGGAACTCCTGCCACTCCGCCTTCTTGGCGGCGCGTTCTTTTTGCAGTTCGTCGAACTTCTTCTGCTGGTCTGGCTTGAGCAGGTTGCGTACCGCAGCGTCGGTCTTGTCGCGGCTAGCTTGCATCTCTTGCTTCATGGCTTTCTGGTCGGCCGCCGGCAGCTTGTCAAGGTAACGCTCGGTGATGTCGCGGCGCTGTTTCATCTGATCGCCCATCAGCTTGCCGATCTGGTCGCGCTGCTCGCGGCTCAGGTCCAGCTCGTGGAAGGCCGGGCCACCGCGATGGTGCGGGCCGTCATGGCGCGGGCCGCCGTCGGGCATGGCCATGGCAACGGTGGGCAGTGCGGCGGCGAACAGCAGGGCGGTAAGGGTCTTGCGCATGGTGTCTCTCCTGTCATGGGCCGGTGATCACCGGATGAGCACAGTCTAGGGAGAGGATCGTCAAGCGCGGTCAGCGCACGGTAAAGGGAACGTAAAGGCAAGCTCCTTTCCTGGCGTCAGCCTGGCGCAAGCGACTACAGGCAGTAGTAATAGCCGCGGCTGCGCAGGGCGATGATGCGAGGTCGACCGTCGGCGTGCGGGCCGATCTTCTTGCGCAGGTTGCTCACGTGCATGTCCAGGCTGCGGTCGTAGAGCGTCAGCCGCCGACCAAGGCCGATCTGCGCCAGCTCCTGTTTGTCCAGAGGCTCGCCCGGTTGGCGCAGCAATGCTTCGAGAATGCGGCTTTCGGACAGGGTCAGGGTCAGTTCGCGGCCGTCGATGCTGGCCACCCCGCGGGCAGGGCTGTAGACCAGGTCGCCCAGTTCCAGTTGGCTGGTGGCAGGGGCTGGATGGCTGCGGCGCAACACGGCGCGCAGGCGCGCGGTCAGCTCGCGCGGGTCGCACGGCTTGGCCAGGTAGTCGTCGGCGCCCAGTTCAAGGCCCAGGATTCGGTCCAGCGGCTCGCCGCGGGCCGACAGCATCACCACGGGCAGGTCGGCATGCTCACTGCGCAGGCGCTTGAGCAGTTCAAGCCCGCTACCATCGGGCAGCATCACATCCAGCACCACGGCCGCTGGCGCACGGTCGGCCAAGGCCTGGCGTGCAGCCTGGCCATCGTGGCAGGCCCGCACGGTGAACCCTTCCTGGGTCAGCCAGCTGCTGAGCAGCTCGCACAGCTCCTGGTCGTCATCAATCAGTAACAGCTCGCTCATGACTCACTCAATTCAACCATTGACGGCGATGCGTTGGTCCGCCAGCCGCAAAGATACCCCAGTCTTGAGGTCTGCTGCCAACTGGCGATACCGAGCACGCCTTCTAGGCGAGGTGTTTCAAGGCAGCACTTGCTTGAAGGGCTTGACCACGACCTGATCGTAGACGCCTGCAGCGATGTACGGATCGGCATCGGCCCAGGCTTGGGCGGCGCTCAGGGAATCGAACTCGGCCACGATCAGGCTGCCGCTGAAGCCGGCCTGGCCTGGGTCGTTGCTGTCGATGGCCGGGTGCGGCCCGGCCAGTACCACGCGGCCTTGGGCCTTGAGCTGCTGGAGGCGCTCGATGTGGGCCGGGCGTGCAGCCAGGCGTTTTTCCAGGGAGTTGGCGACGTCGCTGGCAATGATGGCGTAGAGCATGTCAGTCCTTGGGTTTGGAGGCAGAGGAGGTGTCTTGCAGATGGCGCGACAGGTACAGCCCTTGGGCCACCAGGAACAGCACGGTCATGCCCAGGCTGCCGAACACCTTGAAGTCGACCCAGAACGCCGGGAAGGTAAAAGCGACGAACAGGTTGGCGGCGCCGCAGAACAGGAAGAACGCGATCCAGGCGAGATTCAGGCGGGCCCAGATGGCATCGGGCAAGGTCAGCGCGTGGCCCATGATGCGCTTGATCAGTACCCGGTCGCCTATGAAGTGGCTACCGGCGAAGGCCAGGGCGAACAGCCAGTTCACCACGGGCGCCTTCCACTTGAGGAAGGTTTCGCTGTGAAAGGCCAGAGTCAGGCCGCCAAACACCAGGCAGGCAACCAGCGTCAGCCACTGGCCTTTCTCGAGCTTGCGCTGGCGCAGGAACAATGCGCCGTATACCACCAGCGAGCTGATGATCAGCATGGCAGTGGCACTGTAGATACCACCGAATTCGAAGCTGTGCCCGGCCAGCTCGACAGGCCGTGGATCCAGTTTGTAGACGATGAAGAACAGCAGCAGCGGGATGAAATCGATGAATTGTTTCACAATGGCAGCCAGAACCGGGATGTGACGGCATAATAACAAACATCGAATCCAGCGAAAGCGCTACTCCATGAATGTTGATCTGCACTGTCACAGCACGGCCTCCGACGGCGCCTTGTCGCCTTCGGCCCTGGTCGCCCGGGCCTTCGAGCACGGGGTGCGTACGCTGGCGCTCACCGACCACGATACCCTCGAAGGCCTGGCCGAGGCCCGGCAGGCCTGCCGTGAGCACGGCATGCAATGGGTCAGCGGCGTCGAGCTGTCCTGTACCTGGGGCGGCGCAACCATTCACATACTCGGTTACAACTTTCCCGTGGACGCTCCGCCCTTGCTGGCAGCGATCGAGGCCCTGCACCGTGGCCGCTGGTTGCGTGCCGAGGAAATCGACAGGCGCCTGGCGGCCAAGGGCATGCCTGGGACGCTGGCAGGTGCCCGGCATATCCAGCAGGCGCTCGGTGACAGTGGCAATGCCCCGGCCCGGCCACACTTTGCCGATTATCTGGTGCGTGCCGGCCACGTCAAAGACCGTGGCGAGGCCTTCCGCAAGTGGCTCGGCGCCGGCAAGCTCGGTGACGTCAAGCAACATTGGCCATCACTGGAGGAAACCGTTGCCACCCTGCGCCAGTCCAACGCATGGGTGAGCCTGGCGCATCCCATGCATTACGAGCTGACGCGCAGCAAGCGCAGGCGCCTGATTGCCGACTATATTCAGGCAGGCGGGCAGGCGCTTGAAGTGGTCAATGGGATGATGCCGGCCGAGCAGGTGGGCACTTTGTCCATCCTCACCCGTGAGTTCGGGCTGCTGGCAAGTGCTGGCAGTGACTTCCATGGCCCCGGCACCTGGGGCGAAATCGGTGCCTATCGGCCTTTGCCCGAGGACCTGCCACCTGTGTGGCACCGTTTCAGCCATGAACAGCCATTGCCGGTTTGAACAGGACGACGACGTGAGCCAATTTTTCCAGATTCACCCGGAAAACCCACAGCCGCGGCTGATACGCCAGGCGGTCGAGATCATTCGCAAGGGTGGGGTCGTGGTCTACCCGACCGACTCGGCGTATGCACTGGGTTGCCAGATCGGTGACAAGTCAGCCATCGAACGGGTGCGCCGTTTGCGTGGGCTGGACAAGACCCACAACTTCACCCTGATGTGCTGCGACATGTCGCAGCTGGGCTTGTATGCCAAGGTCGATACCGGCACCTTCCGGCTGCTCAAGGCCCATGTGCCGGGGCCGTACACCTTCATTCTCAACGGCACCCGCGAAGTGCCGCGCCTGCTGTTGCATGAAAAACGCCGCACCATCGGCTTGCGCGTGCCGGACCATGCCATCACCCTTGCACTGCTTGCCGAGCTGGGTGAACCCTTGATGAGCGTGAGCCTGATCCTGCCTGACGACGCCGAACCCATGACCGATCCCTACGAAATCCGCCAGCGCCTGGAACACCATGTCGACCTGGTGATCGATGGCGGCTACGGTGACCTCAAGGCCTCGACCATCATCGACCTGTCAGGCGATGAGCCCGAGCTGATTCGCGAAGGCTGCGGCGACCCCGCTCCGTTCATGGTCAACGCGTGACCGCCGAGCCATTCACCCAGGCAACGGCTGCGCCTGCCGAGCTGCCAGGCCAGTTGCAGCTGGCACTGGTCTACGGCGAGGCCGTGACCGAGCTGCCGCTGGACTTGTACATACCCCCCGATGCCCTGGAGGTCATTCTCGAAGCGTTTGAGGGGCCGCTGGACCTGCTGCTCTACCTGATTCGCAAGCAGAACATCGACATCCTCGATATCCCGGTGGCAGAAATCACTCGTCAGTACATGGGCTACGTCGAGTTGATGAAAACCGTGCGCCTTGAGCTGGCTGCCGAGTACCTGGTGATGGCCGCCATGCTGGCTGAAATCAAGTCGCGCATGCTGCTGCCGCGCAGCGTCACGGTCGAGGAGGAGGAGGGCGACCCGCGCGCCGAGCTGATCCGACGCCTCCAGGAGTATGAACGCTTCAAGGCTGCCGCCGAGGGACTGGACGGGTTGCCCAGGGTCGGTCGTGACCTGGTCGTGCCGTGCCTGGAGGCGCCCCAGGCAAAGGTACGTAAACTGTTGCCGCAGGTCAGCCTGCCGGAGCTGCTGGCATCCATGGCCGAAGTGATGCGCCGCAACGACCTGTTCGAAAGCCACCAGATCAGCCGAGAGACCCTTTCGACCCGAGAGCGCATGGGACAGGTGCTGGAACGCTTGAAAGACGGAGGTTTCGTGGCCTTCATCGATCTGTTCGCTCCCGATGAAGGCAAGCTGGGTGTGGTGGTCACGTTCATGGCTGTGTTGGAACTGGTAAAGGAAAGCCTCGTCGAACTGGTGCAAAATGAAGCCTTTGCCGCCATCCATGTGCGGTTACGCCCTGCTCCTGCTGAAGACGCCCATGAACCTGAATGACCCCCGTGATCTGGCTCCGCTGATCGAAGCCTTTCTGCTGGCCTCTGGCAAGCCACAATCGCTCGAGCGCCTGTACGAGCTGTTCGAGGAGCCCGAGCGGCCCGAGCCGAAGGCATTCAAGCGCGCACTCGAGGTGCTGGGCAAGTCGTGCGCCGGTCGTGCGTTCGAGCTCAAGGAAGTGGCCAATGGTTATCGGCTGCAGATTCGCGAGGATTACGCCCCTTGGGTCGGCCGGCTGTGGGAAGAGCGCCCGCAGCGCTACTCCCGGGCGCTGCTCGAGACCCTGGCGCTGATCGCCTATCGCCAGCCCATCACCCGTGGCGAAATCGAGGACGTGCGTGGCGTGGCGGTCAACAGCAACATCGTCAAGACGTTGGTCGAGCGCGAGTGGATACGCGTGGTGGGCCACCGGGAAGTGCCCGGGCGGCCGGCCCTGTTCGCCACGACCAAGGCGTTTCTGGATCATTTCAACCTCCGCAGCCTGGATGAGCTGCCAGCACTGGCCGAATTGCGCGAGATGCAGCCCGAGCCCTTGCTCGACCCGGACGACGCCCCGGTACCGGCGCACCTGCAGGCCCTGGCCGACGCCAGCCTGGGCGAGGACGAAGAGGCTGAGCCGGTCAAGGACGAGACCAGCTTTCGCAGCCTGCTCGTGGAGCTCGACGCCATGGAGCAGGGCCTCAAGACCGATTTCGACGACGTGCTCCAGCACGACCCTGGTGCCGAAGCATCGCTGGAGGGGGAGCGGAACGAGCAGGCCTGAACGCCGCAACGCCATCTGCTGTGGCCAGGGGCCTGGCCGTCGACCAGGGCCCGCCTGGCAGAAAGTCCTGGCAAGGGGTGTAAAAGCTTCTACCCTCCCATGCATTCATGCGGCGAACCACGTATGATGCGCGGCCTTTTGGCGCGTTCGTTGCCAGAAACCTGTTTTCATTCCTACACCGGGAGGTGCCCAGATGAGTGAGCAAGACCTGCAAGATACCCAGATCACCCCACCTGTTGGCGAGAAGCTGCAGAAAGTCCTCGCGCGCATTGGCGTGGGCTCGCGCCGTGACGTCGAGGCCTGGATCAGCCAGGGCCGCATCAAGGTCAACGGCGTTGCAGCCACCCTTGGCCAGCGCGTCGACCTGCATGACGCCATTGCTGTGGACGGCAAGCTGATCAAGCGTGAAGAGGCGGCCGAGGCGACGCGCCGGGTGATCATGTACAACAAGCCCGATGGCGAGATCTGCACCCGCGACGACCCGGAAGGTCGCCCGACCGTGTTCGATCGCCTGCCACGCCCCAAGGAAGGTCGCTGGATCAACATCGGCCGTCTGGACATCAACACCACCGGTCTGCTGCTGTTCACCACCGACGGTGAGCTGGCCAACCGCCTGATGCACCCGTCGTACGAAATGGACCGCGAATACGCCGTGCGCGTACGTGGGGAAGTGGACGACGAGATGCTCGAACGCCTGAAGGCGGGTGTCATGCTCGAGGACGGCCCGGCCAAGTTCACCGACATCCAGAAGGCACCAGGCGGCGAAGGCTTCAACCACTGGTACCACTGCGTGGTGATGGAAGGCCGTAACCGTGAGGTGCGTCGCCTGTGGGAGTCGCAGGGCATGGTGGTCAGCCGCCTGAAGCGTGTGCGCTTTGGCCCGGTGTTCCTCAACTCGGACTTGCCCATGGGCCGCTGGCGTGAAATGACCCAGGGTGAAATTGACATCCTGGCGGCCGAGGTGGGCTTGCAGCCCGTGGCGTTGCCGGCCATGAAGCTCAAGGCCAAGGACAAGATGGAGCGCCTGCAGCGCAAATCGTCCCGCCCCCTGGGCCGTGGTGAGCGCGTGCGTAGCCTGCGCCCAGCCCAGGACGGCGCAGCGGCCAGCGAGCGCCCAGCACGCCCGGCGCGCGAAGAGTCGCCGCGCAAAGGCAACCGTGGCAGCGCAGTGGCCGAGCGCCCAAGCGAAATGCGCAAGCGCCCGGCCAAGCCCGAGGGTGACAAGCCAGCTGGCCGTGGTCGCGGCAAGCCGCGCGGCTGAGGCATTCGGGGCCACTTGTCGGCCCTTGCCTGTGTACCGACGCTGAACACATTGGGGCTGCTGCGCAGCTCATTGCCGGCAAACCGGCTTCTGCACTAGGCGAGTAACTCGCGCTAAGCAGGAGTCAGTTGGCTGACGATGGGGCGCGAAGCGGCCCCAATGTGCAACCAGCTACCTGAACGGCGCTCCTGTCCAGATGCAACCCACCAGACGGTGCAATTCAGCTGCTCGCATGCAGCTCATGGACCGAGCGTAACCCATTGGGCGAAAAGCCATTTCGTTCGTTTGGCAACTTAGATTGCCAGCTTGTAAGGATTTTTTTACAAGCATCGGCCAATTCTCGCAGCAAACCAGAAAACTTCCTCGGGCGTAAAGAAAGCTTGCCGGAGCATGGGTGCTCGGTTGCGCCGTCGGTCACATCCCTGTCTTGCCTAAAACCCCGCCCCAGGGTGTTATAGCCCTCATTGCCCCGTGCAACAGCCCGCCGCAGAGCCGGTTGATAAAACAACAATTGGAGGCGCCATGTACGCCGATCACCTCGCCCACAAAGGCCATTACCCCAGGAACGCTGCGTTTTTTCCGCCGGAAACCACGCAACGCGTTGACGCCTGCGCGCTCGCAGGGTTATACAGTGCGCCGCGTTTTACCTGTGACCCCCTTGCGTACCGCGCACTCCTGACCCCGCCCGGTTGACTCGACCGCGCAGTTGCACCCTCAGGAAACAAGGTGACCACCTTGCCCATTCCGCTGCGCCACGAGCGCGGTGGGTCCGATTCCGTCACAGATAAAAACAATGCAGGTGACTTCGTTCATGAGTGGACACGACAAGCATTCAGGCGAGCTCAAGCGGGGCCTGAAGAACCGCCATATTCAGTTGATCGCCCTGGGGGGCGCCATCGGTACCGGCCTGTTCCTGGGGTCGGCAGGCGTGATGAAATCCGCCGGGCCTTCGATGATCCTGGGCTACGCGATCTGTGGCTTCATCGCTTTCATGATCATGCGCCAGTTGGGCGAAATGATCGTCGAGGAGCCCGTGGCCGGATCGTTCAGCCATTTCGCCCATACCTACTGGGGGGGCTTTGCCGGGTTCCTGTCGGGCTGGAACTGCTGGGTGCTGTATATCCTGGTGGGCATGTCCGAACTGTCCGCCGTGGGTAAGTACGTGCACTACTGGTGGCCGGAAATCCCTACCTGGGTGACAGCCGCTGCCTTCTTCGTGCTGATCAACGCCATCAACCTGATGAACGTGAAGTTCTTCGGCGAAGCCGAGTTCTGGTTTGCCATCATCAAGGTGGTGGCCATTGTCAGCATGATCGGCCTGGGTGCCTACCTGCTGACCAGCGGCAGCGGCGGGCCTGACGCGACCGTGGCCAACCTGTGGTCGCACGGTGGCTTCTTCCCCCATGGAGTCAGTGGCCTGGTGATGGCCCTGGCGTTCATCATGTTCTCGTTCGGGGGGCTGGAGATGCTCGGCTTCACGGCCGCAGAAGCTGACAAGCCCAAGACCGTGATCCCCAAGGCCATCAATCAGGTCATCTACCGTATCCTGATCTTCTACGTCGGCGCCTTGGTGATCCTGTTGTCGCTCACGCCATGGGACACCTTGGTCGCCAGCATCGATGCCTCCGGCGGCAGCTACGGCAGCAGCCCGTTCGTGCAAGTGTTCTCGTTGCTGGGCAGCGATGTGGCCGCCAACCTGCTGAACTTCGTGGTCCTGACCGCGGCCTTGTCGGTGTACAACAGCGGCACCTACTGCAATGCCCGCATGCTGCTGGGCATGGCCGAGCAGGGCGATGCGCCGGCTGCCCTGGCCAAGGTCGACAAGCGTGGCGTACCGGTGCGTTCGATTCTGGTGTCGGCGGCCGTGACCCTGATCGCCGTGCTGCTCAACTACCTGATGCCTTCCAGCGCGCTGGAGCTGCTGATGTCGCTGGTGGTGGCCACCCTGGTGATCAACTGGGCCATGATCAGCTACTCGCACCTCAAGTTCCGCCAGCACCTCAACCGCACGGGCCAGAAACCCCTGTTCAAGGCGCTGTGGTACCCCTATGGCAACTATGTGGTGCTGGCGTTCGTGGTCCTGATCCTGGGCATCATGCTGCAGATTCCGGGTATCCAGGTTTCCGTCTACGCCATTCCGGTCTGGTTGCTCTGCATGTTCGTCGCTTATGTCATCAAGTCACGGCGCAAGGGCGTTGTCCCTGAGGCTATTGGCAGCACCGCCAAATAAGCATCGTACAGCCGCATGCGAAACCCGAAGCGTTGACCGCTTCGGGTTTTTTCTTTTCTGCGTGTCAGATCTGTTCCAGCAGCCACGCCCTGAACGCCCGCAGCGACGGTAACGCCTCGTTACGCGGTGGATAGATCAGGTAATAACTGCGCTGACTGGCGAATGCCAGGCCTGGGCTGTACAGCGCTCCTTTGTCCAGCTCGTCTTCCACGAGCACGCGGGGCACCAGGCCCACCCCAATCCCCGCCTGCACGGCCTGAATCAAGTGCGAGGTCAACTCGAAGCTGGGGCCCAGGCGCATGCTTCGGTGGGGCAGGCCGTGGTGCGAGAACCATTCACCCCAGGCATGGGGATTGTTGGCCACGTTCAACAGCAACTGCTCGCTGATGCGATTGGGGCTCCAGTGCGGTTGTTCCGTGGCGGCCTGCGCCGGGAGAATCACCAGCAGCTCCTCGGCATGCAGGCGATGGCTGATCAGCCCCGGCAGGTCACGGCTGGCCACGCCAATGGCGGCGTCGATCTCGCTGGTGTCGAAGTCGATGGCCTCGATCCGCGAATGCAAGTGCACGAGCATGCCAGGGTGCGCCTTGTAGAAGTCGTTCAGGCGCGGCAACAGCCATTTGGAGCCAAAGGTGGGCAGGGTGGCCAGGCGCAGCGTGCCGACCCCGGACTGGTAGGCCAGCGCCTGGAGGGTCGCGCCCCGAATGCGGCCCAGTGCTTCGCTGAGCTCGCGCTGGTACAGCCGGCCGACGTCCGTCAACCGTACCTGGCGACCCTCGCGGCGAAACAGGGTGAGGCCCAGTTGCTGTTCCAGCGCCTGAACCTGCCGGCTGACCGCGCTCTGGGTCAGCGACAGTTCAGTGGCGGCGCGGGTGTAGCTCTGGTGCCTGGCGGCCGCCTCGAAAGCCAGCAGCAGGGACATGGACGGGGTCAGGTGGCGGTAATTCATTCATGAAAGTCATCGATAGCGGCAGGATTATCCGTTTGCCCCTGGCGCAAAACTACAGGAACATTGCCACATACGTCACTGTTGCCGGCGCCACCCATGCCGCCACGACATCTTTTCCGTGAATCAGCCCTATTCCGAGGCCGTCCATCGATGATCGCCCAGCTGCCTACCGTTGCACCTGACGCCGACTACCCGGCATTTCTCCAAGCCCTGCGTGACAGTGGTTTCCGTGGCCAGATCAGCGCCGACTACGGTACCCGAACCGTCCTGGCCACCGACAACTCCATCTACCAGCGCCTGCCGCAGGCCGCGGTGTTCCCCCTGGACGCCGATGACGTGGCGCGGGTCGCCACGCTGATGGGCGAGCCGCGTTTCCAGGCGATCAAACTGACCCCGCGCGGCGGCGGCACGGGCACCAATGGCCAGTCGTTGACCGATGGCGTGGTCGTGGACCTGTCGCGGCACATGAACGGCATTCTTGAAATCAATGCCGAGCAGCGTTGGGTGCGGGTGCAGGCGGGTGTGGTCAAGGACCAGCTCAACGCCGCCCTCAAACCCCACGGCTTGTTCTTCGCGCCTGAACTGTCCACGTCGAACCGGGCGACCGTGGGTGGCATGATCAACACCGACGCCAGCGGGCAGGGCAGTTGCACCTATGGCAAAACACGCGACCATGTGCTTGAGCTGCACAGCATCCTGCTCGGGGGGGAGCGCTTGCACAGCCTGCCGCTCGACGAAGAGGCGCTGCAGGCTGCGTGTACGGCGCCCGGTCGCGTGGGTCAGGTGTACCGCACGGCCCTGGATATCTGCGATACCCAGGCTGAACTCATCCGCACCACCTTTCCCACGCTCAATCGCTGTCTGACCGGCTACGACCTGGCACACCTGCGCGATGAGCAGGGCCGCTTCAACCTCAACAGTGTGCTGTGCGGCGCCGAGGGCTCGCTGGGGTATGTGGTCGAGGCCAAGCTCAACGTGCTGCCGATTCCCAAGTACGCCGTCCTGGTGAACGTACGGTACGCAAGCTTCATGGACGCGCTGCGCGATGCCAATGCCTTGATGGCGCAGCGGCCGCTGTCCATCGAGACCGTCGATTCCAAAGTGCTCGGGCTGGCGATGAAGGACATCGTCTGGCACAGCGTCGCCGAGTATTTCCCGGCCGACCCCGAGCGCCCCACGCTGGGCATCAACCTTGTCGAGTTCTGCGGTGATGACCCCATCGAGGTCAACGCCAAGGTCCAGGCGTTTATCGATCACTTGCGCGCCGACACCAGCGTCGAGCGTCTCGGCCATACGCTGGCCGAGGGCGCTGAGGCGGTGACCCGCGTCTACGCCATGCGCAAGCGCTCGGTCGGCCTGCTGGGCAATGTCGAAGGCGAAGTGCGGCCGCAGCCCTTCGTCGAGGATACGGCGGTGCCACCGGAAAAACTCGCCGACTACATCGCCGAGTTCCGTGCCTTGCTCGACGGCTACGGGTTGGCGTACGGCATGTTCGGCCACGTCGATGCCGGCGTGCTGCATGTGCGCCCCGCGCTGGACATGAAGGACCCGGCCCAGGCGGCCTTGGTCAAGCCTGTTTCCGATGCGGTGGCTGCGTTGACCCGTCGCTACGGCGGTTTGTTGTGGGGCGAGCATGGCAAGGGCCTGCGTTCTGAGTACGTGCCCGAGTACTTTGGCGAGCTGTACCCGGCACTGCAGCGCCTCAAAGGCGCGTTCGACCCGCACAACCAGCTCAACCCCGGCAAGATCTGCACACCGCCCGGTGCCAGCGAGGGCCTGACCAAGGTCGATGGCGTGACCTTGCGCGGCGAGTTGGACCGCACCATCGATGAGCGGGTCTGGCAGGCCTATGGCAGCGCCGTGCATTGCAACGGCAACGGTGCCTGCTACAACTACGACCCGAACGACGCCATGTGCCCGTCGTGGAAGGCGACTCGTGAACGTCGGCACTCGCCCAAAGGGCGGGCTTCGCTCATGCGCGAGTGGTTGCGCCTGCAGGGTGATGCGGGCGTGGATGTATTGGAGGTGGCGCGCAAGCCGGTTTCATGGATCAAAGGGCTGCCTGCGCGGTTGCGCAACGAGCGGGCGCGGCGCCAGGGGCAGGCTGACTTTTCCCATGAAGTTTATGACGCAATGGCTGGCTGCCTGGCCTGCAAGTCCTGCGCAGGGCAGTGCCCGATCAAGGTCAACGTACCTGATTTTCGCTCGCGGTTTCTCGAGCTGTACCACACCCGGTACCAGCGCCCTCTGCGTGACTACCTGATCGGCTCGCTGGAGTTCACCATCCCGTACCTGGCCCATGCGCCTGGTCTGTACAACGCGGTGATGGGCTCGAAATGGGTCAGTCGCCTGCTGGCCGAGCAGGTAGGCATGGTCGATAGCCCGTTGATCAGCCGTTTCAACTTCCAGGCGACCCTGACACGCTGTGGCGTGGGCATGGCCACGGTGCCGGCGCTGCGCGAACTGACGCCTGCCCAACGCGAGCGCAGCATCGTGCTGGTGCAAGATGCCTTCACCCGTTACTTCGAGACGCCGTTGCTGTCGGCATTCATCGATCTGGCGCATCGCCTGGGCCACAAGGTTTACTTGGCACCGTACAGTGCCAATGGCAAGCCACTGCATGTTCAGGGCTTTCTGGGTGCCTTCGCCAAGGCCGCCGTGCGCAATACCGCCCAACTCAAGGCGTTGGCTGACTGCGGGGTGCCGTTGGTCGGGCTGGATCCGGCCATGACCCTCGTCTATCGCCAGGAATACCTGAAAGTGCCTGGGCTTGAGGGGTGCCCCCCTGTGCTGTTGCCTCAGGAATGGCTGCTGGGCGCACTGCCCGAGCAAGCGGCAGGGTGCACGTCCACCTTCCGGCTGATGGCCCACTGCACCGAGAAGACCAACGCCCCTGCCAGTACCCGGCAGTGGGAGCAGGTGTTCGAACGCATGGGGCTCAAGCTGATCACCGAGGCCACCGGCTGCTGCGGCATGTCAGGTACCTATGGGCACGAGGCGCGCAATCAGCAGACCTCAAAGAACATCTTCGAACAGTCCTGGGCGCTGAAACTGGATAAGGAGGGGGAGCCATTGGCGACCGGTTATTCCTGCCGCAGCCAGGTCAAGCGCATGGCTGGGCGACCGATGCGTCATCCGTTGGAAGTGGTGTTGCAGTTCGCCAGGGGCTGAAGGGAAACTTGCTCGACCGAGCGGTGTGAAAACGTGCTGAAACGCAAGGCGCCAGATCAGCCGTTTTCACACAGCCAGTGTGCGCGGTCTAGTCCTGATCGGCGCTGGTCTGATCGTCACCTTCCTGCTCGCGGGCAGGTGCCGAGTCAGCGTGGGCGGTAACGGTGGGCTCTTCTGGGTTCAGGCTTGGGAAGGGAAGATTCGGGATCTCATGCATCTCGTCGTTCCTCGCAAGTGTGAGTGAAAAGGCTGCGCCAGGCGCGTGTGAAGCTTCAAGAAGCTGGGGCAGGATACACAAGTCTGCATGACAGTTTGGCTTTTTTCCTACGCACGCCGGTTGATCAAGGCCGGTCATGCTCGCCGGGCAAGGCTGATCTTGCGTGATAAAAAGCATGACTTAGGCTGATGATCACTGGGGCCGCAGAGCGGCCCCGGCGATCCTAAGTGAACACCACCATGGCCGACGGCCACGTCCGCATTAGCCTCGGGCCGACCGCCGTGGGCAGTTTACTTGCGCCCTTCGGCCGTCTCGGCCACTTTGTCGGTGCGTGCGCACATGATGAAGTCGTTACGGTGCAGGCCTTTGATCGAGTGGCTCCACCAGGTGACGGTCACCTTGCCCCACTCGGTCAGCAGTCCCGGGTGATGGCCTTCGGCCTCGGCAATTTCCCCGACGGCGTTGGTAAACGCCAGGGCATGCTTGAAATTCTTGAACAAAAATACGCGCTCAAGCTCCATGTGGCCGTCACGCACTTCGATGTTCCAGTCCGGAATTTCGCGAATCAGCTCGGCCAGCTCCTGCTCGCTGACTTTTGGTGCATCGGCGTGGCAGGCTTCGCAGTGGGCTTGGTTCAAGGCATTCATACGTTCTTATCCATGTGGCGTTGTGAGTGGCAAGCAGCGTTCAAGCGGCAACCTTGGGTGGAAACTTCGGCGCGTGCAAGCCTAGCTGCTGGGCTTGCGCGACCATGCCCATGATGTCTTCGTGAGCAAGGTCGAACAGGCGCTTGAGTTCTGGCAGCACGAAGTACACCGGCTGCAGGATGTCGATCCGATAAGGGGTGCGCATGGCCTCGATGGGGTCGAAGGCCTGATGCTCGGGTTCGCCAGATAGGCTGTAGACCGTTTCCTTGGGCGAGGACAGAATGCCACCGCCGTAGATCTTGCGGCCGTTGGGTGTGTCCATCAGGCCGAATTCGATGGTCATCCAGTACAGGCGCGCCAGATAGACGCGCTGTTCCTTGGTGGCGGCCAGGCCCAGCTTGCCGTAGGTATGGGTGAATTCGGCAAACCAGGGGTTGGTCAGCAGCGGGCAGTGGCCGAAGATTTCGTGAAAGATGTCTGGTTCCTGGAGGTAGTCCAGTTCTTCGGGTGTGCGAATGAACGTTGCCACCGGGAAGCGCTTGCTGGCAAGCAGCTCGAAGAAGGTCTGGAACGGAATCAATGCCGGAACCCGTGCGACCTGCCAGCCGGTGGTTGCCCCCAGCACCTTGTTGATCTCACCTAGCTGCGGAATGCGGTCATGAGGCAGCTTCAACTGCTCGATACCGTCGAGGTATTCCTGACAGGCACGCCCTTCGATCACCTTCAGTTGGCGGGTGATCAACGTGTTCCACACGCCGTGCTCCTGCTGCGGGTAATCGATGAACCCCTGCGCATCAGGCTCGCGTGCCACATAGTGGGTGTGCTTCATGGAGGTCTCCTGATCAGCTCTTGTCGTTATGTACAGGTAGGCATCAGAAATAACCCGTTATTGCACAGTGCACATCTACTCATGGAGGGGATGGGCCAAGGCGGGCACGCTATTTTGTAAGGATAATTTTACAAAACCTTTGAATTGTCCCAACATCAAGCTCCTGCAATGATCATCAGCGGTCATTTCGTAAGAATTTCTTTACAATTTTTCCGCTCCGGCGGGAAGTTTTTGCCAGGCGTATCCCTTATGCGTATCAAAGTGCACTGCCAGAACCGTATCGGAATTCTGCGCGACATCCTTAACCTGTTGGTCGACTACGGCATAAACGTCTTGCGCGGCGAAGTAGGGGGTGACCATGGCAACGCCATCTACCTGCACTGCCCGAACCTCATCAACCTCCAGTTCCAGGCCCTGCGCCCCAAGTTCGAGGCCATCACGGGCGTGTTCGGCGTCAAGCGCGTGGGGCTGATGCCCAGCGAGCGCCGGCACATGGAACTCAATGCGCTGCTTGGGGCGCTGGAGTTTCCCGTGCTCTCGATCGACATGGGTGGCAGCATCGTGGCGGCAAACCGGTCGGCAGCCCAATTGCTGGGGGTGCGGGTCGACGAAGTGCCCGGCCTGCCACTGGCTCGCTACGTGGACGACTTCGACTTGCCGGAACTGGTGCGCAGCAACAAGTCGCGTATCAACGGTCTGCGGGTACAGGTTAAGGGCCATGTGTTCCTGGCCGACATCGCGCCGTTGCAGTCCGAGCACGATGACAGCGAAGCGTTGGCTGGCGCCGTGCTCACCCTGCACCGTGCCGATCGCATCGGTGAACGTATCTACAATGTGCGCAAGCAGGAGTTGCGGGGGTTCGACAGCATTTTCCAGAGCTCACGCCTGATGGCTGCCGTTGTCCGTGAAGCGAGGCGAATGGCGCCGCTGGATGCGCCGCTGTTGATCGAAGGGGAGACCGGCACCGGCAAAGAGCTTCTGGCCAGGGCGTGCCACCTGGCGAGCCCGCGTGGGCAGTCGCCGCTGATGGCGCTCAACTGTGCCGGCCTGCCTGAGTCGATGGCCGAGACCGAGCTGTTCGGCTACGGGCCGGGCGCCTTCGAGGGCGCCCGCGCCGAAGGCAAGCTGGGTCTGCTGGAGCTGACGGCCGGCGGCACGCTGTTTCTCGATGGCGTGGCTGAAATGAGCCCGCGGCTTCAGGTGAAGTTGTTGCGGTTCTTGCAGGACGGATGTTTTCGCCGTGTTGGCAGCGACGAAGAGGTCTATCTGGATGTACGGGTGATCTGCGCCACGCAGGTGGACCTGTCCGAGCTCTGCGCCCGGGGCGAATTCCGCCAGGACTTGTACCACCGGCTCAACGTGCTGTCGTTGCACATTCCGCCCTTGCGCGAATGCATGGATGGGCTCGATGGGCTGGTGCAGTATTTTCTCGATCAGGCCAGTCGGCAAATCGGATGCGCCATGCCTCGCCTGGCGCCAGGGGCGATGCAAAAGTTGGCCAGCTATGATTGGCCGGGTAACGTTCGGCAGTTGGAAAACGTGGTATTCCAGGCGGTGTCGTTATGTGAAAACGGTGTGGTCAAGACTGAGCATGTGCGGTTACCCGATTATGGCGTGCGACAGCCCTTGGGTGATTTTTCACTGGACGGTGCATTGTCCGATATTGTCGGGCGTTTTGAAAAAGCCGTATTGGAAAGTTTGCTTGAAGAGTTTCCAAGTAGCCGGGCATTGGGCAAACGCTTGGGTGTATCGCATACGACCATTGCCAATAAGTTAAAAGACTATTCATTGGGCAAATCGTCAGGGCAATGATTGGACAGTGCTCAGCGTAAACTCCTGTCGCTTCAACTTGCTGCTGTTAGTTGTGTGCAGATGGCTGCGAAGGGGGTCATTCGGCCCCCTTGGTCGCCGCGCTGTCAGCCGTTGGAGCAGCCGTTGCCCATCACGCGGTATTCCAGCACGTGGGTGTGGCCCTGCGAGTCGGCGTAGGTCATGCGAGCGGGCACTACGCCGCAGACATTGGGGATTTCACTCATGGAAATGACGTGGTCGATGTCCAGGTGTTGCGAGTAACTGTACTGTTCAACCGGTGCCTGTTCGGCGGCCTGGGCTTCGTCGGCCATGGCTGTCCCGCACAGACTGCCCAGCAGTACTACCATTAAAGCTTTCATGTTTTATCTGCCTATTTAAGGTCGTGACGGTGCGCGCCGTGCATGAGGCACTACGACAACCGTTAAGGTATTGATCAAGTTTGCAGAGAAGTGACAGTTGCCTTCGTGGGGGCGGTTACAGGTTGTCAATCTTCTTGCCGTTGCTGGCGAGATCAATTCTAGAACTGTGACCCAGGCTGAAACAGTGGGGCTTTTGATAAAGTCTATTGGTGAAATTGGTAATAATCCACCAGGCCTGCACCTTGCAGGGCAGCACAATGCCCGCGCCTGAGCGGTTGCGACCCGATCGACTGGCAAATTACTACCAACGTCGAATGGCGGTTATCGCTCTGGTACAGTTACATCGGTCCCATACAAAAACAACTATTACACCGAGGTAAACACGATGAGTGCGGCTCCACTGTATCCCGTTCGTCCCGAGATCGCGGCCACTACCCTGACAGACGAGGCCACCTACAAGGCCATGTACCAGCAGTCGGTGATCAACCCGGACGGCTTCTGGCGTGAGCAGGCCCAGCGCATCGACTGGATCAAGCCCTTCACCAAGGTCAAGCAGACTTCCTTCGATGACCACCACGTGGACATCAAATGGTTTGCCGACGGCACTCTGAACGTTTCCTCCAACTGCCTGGACCGTCACCTGGAAGAGCGTGGCGATCAACTGGCCATTATCTGGGAAGGCGACGACCCCTCCGAGCACCGCAACATCACCTACCGCGAACTGCACGAGCAAGTGTGCAAGTTCGCCAACGCCTTGCGCGGGCAAGACGTGCACCGCGGCGATGTGGTCACCATCTACATGCCGATGATTCCCGAGGCTGTGGTCGCCATGCTGGCCTGCGCCCGTATCGGTGCAATCCATTCGGTCGTATTCGGTGGGTTCTCGCCCGAGGCCCTGGCAGGGCGCATCATCGATTGCAAGTCCAAGGTGGTGATCACTGCTGACGAAGGCGTGCGCGGCGGTCGCCGTACACCGCTCAAGGCCAATGTCGACCTGGCGCTGACCAACCCTGAAACCAGCAGCGTGCAGAAGATCATCGTCTGCAAGCGCACCGGCGGCGACATTGCCTGGCACCAGCACCGCGACATCTGGTACGAAGACCTGATGAAAGTGGCTTCCAGCCACTGCGCGCCGAAGGAAATGGGGGCTGAGGAAGCCCTGTTCATCCTCTACACCTCCGGCTCGACCGGCAAGCCCAAGGGCGTGCTGCACACCACCGGTGGCTACCTGGTATACGCGGCGCTGACCCATGAGCGCGTGTTCGACTACCGCCCAGGCGAGGTGTACTGGTGCACCGCCGACGTCGGCTGGGTCACGGGCCACAGCTACATCGTCTACGGCCCGCTCGCCAACGGCGCCACCACCGTATTGTTCGAAGGTGTGCCGAACTACCCGGATATCACCCGCGTGTCGAAGATCGTCGACAAGCACAAAGTCAACATCCTCTATACCGCACCCACCGCCATCCGCGCCATGATGGCCGAAGGGCAGGCGGCGGTAGACGGCGCCGACGGTTCCAGCCTGCGCCTGCTGGGCTCTGTGGGCGAGCCGATCAACCCCGAAGCCTGGAACTGGTACTACAAGACTGTGGGCAAGGAACGGTGCCCGATCGTCGATACCTGGTGGCAGACCGAAACCGGCGGCATCCTCATCAGCCCATTGCCAGGTGCGACGGCGCTCAAGCCAGGCTCGGCCACGCGCCCGTTCTTTGGCGTGGTACCGGCCCTGGTGGACAACCTGGGTAACCTGATCGAAGGCGCGACCGAGGGCAACCTGGTGATCCTCGATTCATGGCCAGGCCAGTCGCGCTCGCTGTACGGTGACCATGACCGGTTTGTCGATACCTACTTCAAGACGTTCCGGGGCATGTACTTCACCGGTGACGGCGCCCGCCGCGACGAGGACGGCTACTACTGGATCACCGGTCGCGTGGATGACGTGCTGAACGTCTCGGGCCACCGCATGGGCACCGCCGAGATCGAAAGTGCCATGGTGGCGCACGCCAAGGTGGCCGAGGCCGCGGTGGTGGGCGTGCCGCACGACATCAAGGGCCAGGGTATCTATGTCTACGTCACCCTCAATGCTGGCGTCGAGCCAAGCGAGCAACTGCGCCTTGAACTGAAGAACTGGGTGCGCAAGGAAATCGGCCCGATCGCCTCGCCGGATGTGATTCAGTGGGCACCTGGATTGCCAAAGACCCGTTCGGGCAAGATCATGCGCCGCATCCTGCGCAAGATTGCAACCGCCGAGTACGACGCGCTGGGTGACATCTCGACCTTGGCAGACCCAGGTGTCGTGCAGCACCTGATCGACACGCACAAGGCCATGAGCCTGGCCACGGCTTGACGGCACTGCGCGCGGTCCGAGATTCAAGCTTGATGGCAAGCTGATTTGGGGCGCGCCGACAGTGCGCCAGCGTCCAGCACAGGCCCCGCCGGGTTAACCGGCGGGGTTTTTGCTTTATAGACCGCTGGGCCTGTTACCCGGCAGTGATCGGTTACTTTTCTGTCACCAGCAATGCGCTATGGCGGGGCGCCTGGAAACACTTGGCGCTGTTTAGAGGCATTTTAGCCGTCTTGTAGGACGCTCCATCACGCTACACTTGCCGTCCCACAAGGGTTTGCCAATAATAGGCCCAGGATTTGCTAGATTCATGGGTTCAATTTCTTGCGCTTTTGCATATTCTGCATTGGCTGTCAACATCGCCCGCAGCGGTTTCAGGCGCTTCTGTAAGTAGTTGTCGCTTTGAAGAAATTTCGACTACCGGGCTGTCGTTAAAATGCCATTCACTCGCTCGTGGTCTGCGACCTTGGTCGAACCCTGCGCGGCTCGCGTTGTAACCATTCGCATATCGGGCAGCTGTTACCTGCCTTGTATTGCCCCGTACCGATGGAGTTACCTGATGAAGAAGCTCGCACTGCTTGGCGCCCTGGCGCTGTCCGTGTTTTCCCTGGTATCGCAGGCCGATGAAAAACCGCTGAAAATCGGTATCGAAGCGGCTTACCCTCCTTTTGCCTTCAAGCAGCCCGATGGCAGCATCGCCGGCTTCGACTACGACATCGGCAACGCCCTGTGCGAAGAGATGAAGGCCAAGTGCACCTGGGTCGAGCAGGAGTTCGACGGCCTGATTCCTGCGCTGAAAGTGCGCAAGATCGACGCCATCCTGTCTTCGATGTCCATCACCGAAGACCGCAAGAAGTCGGTGGACTTCACCAAGCGTTACTACCTCACCCCGGCGCGTCTGGTGATGAAGGAAGGTACCGCGGTCACCGACAGCCTCGATGAGCTCAAGGGCAAGAAGATTGGCGTGCAGCGTGGCTCGATCCACGATCGCTTCGCCAAGGAAGTACTCGCGCCCAAAGGCGCCACCGTGGTGCCCTACGGCACGCAGAACGAAATCTACCTGGACGTGGCGGCTGGTCGCCTGGACGGCACCGTGGCCGACGCCACGCTGTTGGAAGATGGCTTCCTCAAAACCGATGCCGGCAAGGGCTTCGCGTTCGTAGGCCCTGCCTTCACCGACGTGAAGTACTTCGGTGACGGCGTCGGCATTGCCGTGCGCAAGGGTGACAAGGCCAACGTCGATCGCATCAATGCGGCCATCGATGCCATCCGTGCCAATGGCAAGTACAAAGAGATCGAGAAGAAATACTTCAACTTCGACATCTACGGCCCAGACGCGAACTGAGTCAGCCGTCAATCGCTGTGCAATGGTGCAAACAGCAGAAGCGCTGAGGTTTGCACCATTTTTCATTCTCTAGGTCGAGGACCTCAACATGTTGAAAGGCTACGGGGCAGTCATCCTCGATGGGGCGTGGCTGACGCTACAGCTTGCCCTTTCGTCGATGGCCCTGGCCATCGTGCTCGGCCTGATCGGCGTGGCGCTGCGCTTGTCGCCCGTGCGCTGGCTGGCCTGGCTGGGCGACCTGTATTCCACGGTCATTCGCGGCATACCGGATCTGGTACTGATCCTGCTGATCTTCTATGGCGGGCAGGACATCATCAACCGCGTGGCGCCGCTGGTGGGCTACGACGACTATATCGACCTGAACCCACTGCTGGCAGGTATCGGTACGCTGGGCTTCATTTTCGGCGCCTACCTTTCGGAAACGTTCCGGGGTGCATTCCTGGGCATTCCAAAGGGCCAGGCCGAGGCGGGTGTCGCCTACGGCATGAATGCCCGGCAGGTGTTCTTCCGCATCCAGGTGCCGCAAATGATTCGCCTGGCGATTCCAGGCTTTACCAACAACTGGCTGGTGCTGACCAAGGCCACGGCGTTGATTTCGGTGGTCGGCCTGCAGGACATGATGTTCAAGGCCAAGCAGGCGGCCGATGCCACCCGTGAACCCTTCACCTTCTTCCTGGCAGTGGCGGCCTTGTACCTGGTGCTGACCAGCGTCTCGTTGCTGGCGCTGAAGTATCTGGAGCGCCGCTACTCGGTGGGTGTCAAGGTGACCGAACTATGATCTTCGACTACAACGTGGTCTGGGAAGCGTTGCCGATGTATTTCGACGGCCTGCTCACCACCCTCAAGCTGCTGGCAGTCTCGTTGTTCTTCGGCTTGCTGGCGGCCATTCCGCTGGGCTTGATGCGCGTGTCAAAGCGCCCGTGGGTCAACCTGCCGGCCTGGCTGTACACCTACGTCATTCGTGGCACGCCCATGCTGGTGCAGCTGTTCCTGATCTACTACGGTCTGGCGCAGTTCGAGGCCGTCAGGGCCAGCGTGTTCTGGCCCTTGTTGTCCAGCGCAACCTTCTGCGCGTGCCTGGCCTTTGCCATCAACACCAGCGCCTATACCGCCGAGATCGTTGCCGGCAGCCTCAAAGCCACGCCCCATGGCGAGATCGAGGCGGCCAAGGCCATGGGCATGTCGCGCATGAAGATGTACCGACGCATCCTGCTGCCGTCTGCGCTGCGCCGTGCGCTGCCGCAATACAGCAATGAAGTGATCATGATGCTGCAAACCACCAGCCTGGCGTCGATCGTGACCCTGATCGACATCACCGGTGCCGCGCGCACGGTCAATGCCCAGTACTACCTGCCTTTCGAGGCCTACATCACGGCGGGCGTGTTCTACCTGTGCCTGACCTTCATCCTGGTGCGCCTGTTCAAGATGGCCGAACGCCGCTGGCTCGGCTACCTGGCGCCGCGCAAGCACTGACCGCTCTGTGAGAATCGACAGCATGTACAAACTCCAAGTCCAAGACCTGCACAAGCGCTACGGCAGCCATGAGGTCCTCAAGGGCGTTTCCCTGGCGGCCAAGGCAGGCGATGTCATCAGCATCATCGGCTCCAGTGGGTCGGGCAAGTCCACCTTCCTGCGCTGCATCAACCTGCTGGAGCAGCCCCATGCAGGCAAGATACTGCTCAACAACGAAGAGCTGAAACTCACCCCCGGCAAGGATGGCGCACTCAAGGCAGCCGATGCGCGCCAGCTGCAACGCATGCGCTCGCGCCTGGCGATGGTGTTCCAGCATTTCAACCTGTGGTCGCACATGACGGCGCTGGAGAACATCATCGAGGCGCCAGTACATGTGCTGGGGGTCAGCCGCAAGGAGGCACTGGAGAAGGCCGAGCACTACCTTGAGAAGGTCGGGGTTGCCCACCGCAAGGATGCCTTCCCGGGGCACATGTCCGGTGGCGAGCAGCAACGTGTGGCCATTGCGCGCGCACTGGCCGTTGAACCAGAGGTCATGCTGTTCGACGAACCGACCTCGGCCCTGGACCCTGAACTGGTCGGCGATGTGCTCAAGGTGATGCAGGCACTGGCCCAGGAAGGCCGGACCATGGTGGTGGTGACCCACGAAATGGGTTTTGCCCGCGAGGTGTCCAACCAGTTGGTGTTCCTGCACAAGGGCCTGGTCGAAGAGACCGGCTGCCCCCGTGAGGTGCTGGCCAACCCGCGTTCGGAACGCCTGAAGCAGTTCCTGTCCGGCAGCCTGAAGTAAAAGCTGCTTTTTTGCACCACGATAGGGCATGCTGCGTGTCACGCGCAGCCTGACCCGGCGCATCGAATCGAACGATCTCAGGTTTCGGACCTTACCCTATGACCACCCAGCGAATTGGTTTTCTCATCTGGCCCAGCACCCGGCCACTGACCCTGGCGCTGGCCGAAGAAGTCCTGCAGGTGGCGCAGCGGGTCCATCCCGACGTGGTTTACGAAACCCTGTTCCTGCAGGCCGAAGCCCCGGTCGAAGGCAGCTGGCGCATGCCCGGCGAACCTTGGAACGGGCGCCTGGAAGGGTGCCACAAGCTGTTTTTGATGGCCGATGAGGCGCCGGGCAACATCGGGGCTGCGCTGTCGACGGCGCTCAAGCAATTGGCCCGCAGCGGCTGCATGATTGGCGGGCTGTCTGCCGGGGTCTACCCACTGGCCATGCTTGGCCTGCTCGACGGCTACCGCGCAGCCGTGCATTGGCGCTGGCAGGACGATTTTGCCGAGCGCTTCCCCAAGGTCATCGCCACTAGTCATCTATTCGACTGGGACCGTGATCGCCTGACGGCCTGCGGCGGTATGGCGGTAACCGACCTGTTGCTGGCAGTGCTGGCCCGTGACCATGGCGCGGAGCTGGCAGGCGCGGTGTCCGAGGAACTGGTGGTCGAGCGTATTCGCGAGGGCGGTGAGCGCCAGCGCATCCCGCTGCAGAACCGGCTGGGCTCGAGCCACCCCAAGCTCACCCAGGCGGTGCTGTTGATGGAGGCCAACATCGAGGAGCCGCTGACCACCGATGAAATTGCCCAGCATGTCTGCGTGTCACGGCGACAGCTCGAGCGAATCTTCAAGCAGTACCTGAGCCGAGTGCCGAGCCAGTATTACCTGGAGCTGCGCTTGAACAAGGCACGGCAGATGCTGATGCAGACCAGCAAGTCCATCATCCAGATAGGCCTGTCGTGCGGCTTCTCCTCCGGCCCGCATTTCTCCAGCGCCTACCGTAACTTCTTTGGCGCCACCCCCCGTGAAGACCGCAATCAGCGACGCAACAGCAGCCCGTTCGAACTGAGCTCCGCGCCGGCTGAAAAAGGTTAGTCGACGTGCCGGCACGCCCGGGCTGCACAACGAGGTGAACACCCGTTCACCCAGCTTCTTCTCTGCCGTACACTGCGCGATTGCGACAGTGTTTGTCGCATTGCCGAAAGCCCGCCCGAATGCCGGTTTTGCGCTGTAACAAGTTGTCGCTTGGCCGCAAGGCCACGCGCTGATCGTTCCTTACAATCCCCCCATCGCTCGCCACTTCCAGGTCAGCGATCCTCTTCAGGAGACTCAGATGTCCGTTGAGCAAGCCCCGGTGCTACGTGCCGATTTCGATCAGGTCATGGTCCCCAATTACTCCCCGGCGGCCTTCATTCCTGTGCGAGGCGAGGGCTCCCGTGTCTGGGACCAGACTGGCCGTGAATTGATCGACTTTGCCGGTGGCATCGCTGTCAATGCCCTGGGCCACTGCCATCCGGCCTTGGTCAAGGCACTGACCGATCAGGCCAATACCCTGTGGCATGTATCCAACGTCTTCACCAACGAGCCGGCCCTGCGCCTGGCTCACAAACTGGTTGAGGCCACGTTTGCCGATCGAGCGTTCTTCTGCAACTCTGGCGCCGAGTCCAACGAGGCGGCGTTCAAGTTGGCCCGCCGTGTAGCCCACGACCGCTTCGGCCCTGAAAAGCACGAGATCATCGCAACGCTCAACAGCTTCCACGGCCGCACGTTGTTTACCGTGAGCGTGGGCGGCCAGCCAAAGTATTCCGATGGTTTCGGGCCGAAAATCACTGGTATCAGCCACGTGCCCTACAACGACCTGGAAGCGTTGAAAGCGCATATCTCCGACAAGACCTGCGCTGTGGTGATCGAGCCGATCCAGGGCGAAAGTGGTGTGGTGCCGGCTGACAAGGCCTACCTGGAAGGCGCACGCGCCTTGTGCGACCAGCACAATGCCCTGCTGATATTCGACGAGGTGCAGACCGGTGTCGGTCGTACTGGGTCGCTGTACGCGTACCAGCACTATGGCGTGACGCCCGACATCCTGACCAGCGCCAAGAGCCTGGGCGGCGGCTTCCCCATCGGCGCCATGCTCACCACCAATGACTTGGCCAAGCACCTGGCTGTCGGCACCCACGGTACGACCTACGGCGGCAACCCGCTGGGCTGCGCGGTGGCCTGCGCCGTGCTGGACGTGATCAACACCCCGCAGACCCTGGCAGGCATCAAGGCCAAGCATGAGCGTTTCAAGTCTCGTCTGGAGCAGATCGGCCGCGACAATGGGCTGTTCAGTCATGTGCGCGGCGTGGGCCTGCTGATCGGTTGTGTGCTTTCCGAGGCCTGGCAGGGCAAGGCCAAGGACGTGCTCAACGCCGCTGAGAAGGAAGGCGTCATGGTGTTGCAGGCAGGGCCTGACGTGGTGCGTTTCGCACCTAGCCTGGTGGTCGAGGATGCCGACATCGACGAAGGCCTGCAGCGCTTCGAACGTGCCGTGGTCACCTTGACCCAAGGCTGAGCCGGCTCGCAGGGTTGGCGCCGCGCCGGTTGCAACACCGGCCGGTGAGCCCGGATTCCAACGCAGGCGCCTGACGCCTGCCTTTTTCACGCGCCGCCATTGGCAGCGCGTTTTCCAAGGAGTGACACCATGCTGGTGATGCGCCCGGCGCAAATGGCTGATCTGAACGAAGTGCAGCGAATGGCTGCGGACAGCCCCATTGGTGTCACCTCGTTGCCGGACGACAGCGCTCGGCTGGGCGACAAGATCGCCGCCTCCGAAACCTCCTTCGCCGCCGAGGTCAGCTTCAACGGCGAGGAGCGCTACTTCTTTGTGCTCGAAGACAGCCAGACCGGCAAGCTGGCTGGCTGCTCGGCCATAGTCGCCTCGGCAGGGTATTCCGAGCCTTTCTACAGTTTTCGCAACGAAACTTTCGTCCACGCCTCGCGGGAACTGAAGATCCACAACAAGATTCACGTCCTGTCGCTGTGTCACGACCTGACCGGCAACAGCTTGCTGACCAGTTTCTACGTGCTGCCCGAGCTTGTGGGCAGTGGGTGGGCCGAGCTCAATTCACGGGGTCGCCTGTTGTTCATGGCATCGCACCCCGAGCGTTTTGCCGAGTCGGTTGTGACGGAAATCGTCGGCTTTAGCGACGAGCAGGGCGAGTCGCCCTTCTGGGACGCCATCGGGCGCAACTTCTTCGACTTGAGCTATGCCGATGCCGAGCGCCTGTGCGGCCTCAAGAGCCGCACGTTCCTGGCCGAGCTGATGCCCCATTACCCCATCTATGTGCCCTTGCTGCCTGACGCTGCGCAGGAAGCCATGGGCCAGGTGCATCCGCGGGCACAGATCACCTTCGACATCCTCATGCGCGAAGGCTTCGAAACCGAGCACTACATCGACATCTTCGATGGCGGTCCTACCCTGCATGCCCGTACCTCGGGTATTCGTTCGATTGCGCAAAGCCGCGTGGCGCCCGTGAAGATCGAGCCGGTTGCGGCCCGCGGCACACGGCCGTACCTGGTCTGCAACGGCCAGCTGCAAGATTACCGTGCCGTGCTGGTGGAACTGGACTGGGTACCTGGCAAGCCCGTCAGCCTGAGCCAGGAGGTGGCCGACGCCCTGGGGGTGGGTGAGGGTGCCAGTGTGCGGCTGGTCGCGGCCTGAGCGCCGCCCGCCATCTTGCAGGATTAGCAGAGTTTCGCGCCGGTTGATGCCGCCGCACAAGGAGATAGCATGATCGTTCGTCCTGTACGCAGTAGCGACCTGCCTGCGTTGATCGAATTGGCACGCAGCACCGGCACCACGGGGCTGACCACCCTGCCTGCCAACGAGGAACGCCTGGAGCACCGCGTCGGGTGGGCGGAAAAGAGCTTTCGCGGTGAAGCCGAGCGCGGTGATACCGACTACCTCTTCGTGCTGGAAAACGACGAAGGGCTGGTCGTGGGCATCAGTGCCATCGCTGGCGCCGTAGGCCTGCGCGAGCCCTGGTACAACTACCGCGTCGGGCTTACCGTCAGTGCGTCCCAGGAATTGAAGATCTACCGCGAGATCCCCACGCTGTTCCTGGCCAACGACCTGACCGGCAATTCCGAGCTGTGCTCGCTGTTCCTGCGTCATGACTACCGCTCAGGGCTCAATGGTCGGCTGCTGTCCCGGGCGCGCATGCTGTTCATCGCCGAGTTTCCCGAACTGTTCGGCCAGAAGATCATGGCGGAGATGCGGGGCATGTCCGATGCCCAGGGGCGCTCGCCGTTCTGGGAGAGCCTGGGCCGCCATTTCTTCAAAATGGAATTCAGCCAGGCCGACTACCTGACGGGGGTGGGCAACAAGTCGTTCATCGCCGAGCTGATGCCCAGGTTCCCGCTTTACACCTGCTTCCTGTCCGAAGCGGCGCGCAGCGTGATCGGCCGGGTGCATGCCGACACTGAGCCGGCATTGGCCATGCTCAAGCAGGAAGGCTTCACTTATCAGGGGTACGTGGATATTTTCGACGCAGGGCCTGCCATCGAATGCGACACGGCCCGCATCCGCGCAGTACGCGACAGCCAGACATTGGTACTGGCCATCGGTACGCCTGGTGAGGATGCCACGCCATTCATCATCCACAACCGTAAGCGCGACGACTGCCGCATCACGGCCGCCCCGGCTCGGCTGGCGGCGGGTACGCTGGTGGTCGACCCGCTGACGGCCAAGCGCCTGCGCATGGGTGCAGGCGACAACGTGCGGGCCGTGCCCCTGTCGGCCGCCCGGGAGGGCCAGTAAATGACCACGCATTACATCGGCGGTAACTGGGTAGCAGGGCGCGGCGAGCACTTGGCATCGCTCAACCCGGTGAGTCAGGCGACCGTCTGGCAAGGGCAGGGGGCTGATGCAGGCCAGGTAAAGGCTGCCGTAGAGGCTGCGCGCCAGGCTTTTCCTGCCTGGGCGCACATGAGCCTGCAGGCGCGCATCGAGGTGCTGGAACAGTTTGCGGCGCAGCTAAAACAGCATGCCGACGCGCTGGCCTATTGCATTGGCGAGGAAACCGGCAAGCCCTTGTGGGAATCGGCTACCGAAGTCACCAGCATGATCAACAAGGTGGCAATCTCGGTGCAGAGCTACCGTGAGCGCACCGGTGAGAAGAGCGGCCCTCTGGCTGACGCCACTGCGGTGCTGCGCCACAAGCCCCACGGCGTGGTGGCGGTATTCGGGCCTTACAACTTTCCCGGTCATTTGCCGAACGGGCATATCGTCCCGGCGCTGCTGGCTGGAAACTGCGTGGTGTTCAAACCCAGTGAGCTGACGCCCAAGGTGGCCGAGCTAACCGTCAATTGCTGGATTGCCGCGGGCCTGCCCGCCGGGGTGTTGAACCTAGTGCAAGGTGGCCGTGAAACGGGCGTGGCCTTGGCCGCCGACCCCGGTATCGATGGGTTGTTCTTCACTGGCTCCAGTGGTACCGGTCACCTTCTGCACCAGCAGTTCGCCGGCCGCCCCGACAAGATTCTGGCCTTGGAGATGGGCGGGAACAACGCGCTGGTCGTGGACGAAGTCCAGGACCTTGACGCGGCGGTCTATACCATCGTTCAGTCGGCCTTCATTTCGGCGGGCCAGCGCTGCACCTGCGCGCGCCGTCTGCTGGTGCCGCAGGGCCCATGGGGCGATCAGTTGCTGGAGCGGCTGGTCCAGGTGAGCCGTACCCTGGCCGTGGGTGCTTTCGATCAGCAACCGGCCCCGTTCATGGGGTCGGTGATTTCCCTGCAGGCGGCGCAGGCGCTGCTGACCGCCCAGGCTGAGCTGATCGCCGGGGGCGGCGTCAGCCTGCTGGAGATGACGCAGCCGCAGCATGATGCCGCCTTGCTGACCCCGGGTATCGTCGATGTCACGGGCGTGACGCTGCGCAAGGATGAGGAGTTTTTCGGGCCGCTGCTGCAGGTGCTGCGCTACCCCGATTTCGAGGCGGCCATCGCCGAAGCCAACAACACCCGTTATGGCCTGGCTGCCGGGTTGCTCAGCGATTCCCAGGCCCGCTATGAGCATTTCTGGCTACACAGCCGCGCAGGCATCGTCAACTGGAACCGGCAGCTCACCGGTGCAGCCAGCAGCGCACCGTTCGGTGGGGTGGGCGCCAGTGGCAATCACCGGGCAAGCGCCTACTACGCAGCCGACTACTGCGCCTACCCCGTCGCGTCGCTGGAGGCCACCAGCTTGACCTTGCCGGCCACCCTGGCGCCGGGCGTCACACTATAAAGATGGTCGGAGCCTTGCCGATGAAAGCATACGAAGTGAATTTTGACGGCCTGGTAGGGCCTACCCACAACTACGGTGGCTTGTCCTACGGCAACGTGGCCTCCCAGAGCAACAGCCACCAAGGGTCCAACCCGCGCGAAGCGGCGCGCCAGGGGCTGGCTAAAATGAAGGCGCTGGCCGACCTTGGCTTCAAGCAGGGGGTACTGGCGCCCCAGGAGCGCCCCGATGTGGCCGCGCTGCGCCAGCTTGGCTTCGCCGGCACCGATGCCCAGGTGATCCAGCGCGCCGCACGGGAGGCCATGCCGCTGCTGGTTGCCAGTTGCTCGGCTTCGAGCATGTGGGTGGCCAACGCCGCGACGGTCAGCCCCAGCGCCGATACGGCCGATGGGCGGGTGCACTTCACTGCTGCCAACCTCAACTGCAAATACCACCGCAGTATCGAACACCCCACTACCAGTCGCGTGCTGGCAGCCATGTTCGGGGACGAGGCCCATTTCAGTCACCATCGCGCCTTGCCGAGCGTCGCCCAATTCGGCGATGAGGGCGCCGCGAACCATACGCGGTTCTGCCGCGATTATGGGCAGGCTGGGGTCGAATTCTTCGTCTATGGCCGCAGTGCTTTCGACAGCCGCTACCCGGCACCTCAGAAATACCCGGCCCGGCAAACCCTCGAAGCGTCCCAGGCCGTGGCCCGCCTGCACGGGCTCAGCGCCGACGCGGTGGTCTATGCTCAGCAAAACCCCGCGGTGATCGACCAGGGTGTGTTTCACAACGATGTGATCGCGGTCGGCAATGGGGAGGTGCTGTTCTACCATGAGGATGCGTTTCTCGATACCGAGGCCGTGCTCACCGAGCTTCGTGCCAAGCTGGCGGCCAAAGGCGGTGAGTTGCAGGCCATTTGCGTGCCGCGTGCCACCGTATCGGTAGAGGATGCCGTGCGCTCCTACCTGTTCAACAGCCAGCTGCTCAGCCGCGACGATGGTTCAATGCTGCTGGTGGTGCCGGAAGAGTGCCGCAACAACGAGCGGGTCTGGGCGTATCTGCAGCAGCTTACCAGCCTGGGCACAGCGGTGCGGGAGGTGCAGGTGTTCGACCTCAAGCAGAGCATGCAAAACGGTGGCGGGCCGGCTTGCCTGCGCCTGCGTGTGGCCCTGAACGAAACGGAACTGGCGGCGGTGAACCAAGGCGTTATCATGAGCGCCCCGTTGTACGAGACACTGCTGCAGTGGGTCGATCGGCACTACCGTGACCGTCTGGTCGACGCTGACCTGGCCGATCCTCTGTTGCTGCAGGAGTGCCGTACGGCACTGGACGAATTGACCCAGATACTGAAGTTGGGCTCGGTATACCCGTTCCAACGCCAACCTTGAAGAGAGAATTGCAATGACCGACGCCCTGCGCCTGATCCTGGAAGATGAAGACGGCACTCAGCTGGAAACTTCGTGCACGCGCTTTGCCGTGATGTGGCAAGGCAAGGAAGTATGGATCCAGCAGGACGGCCGCGGCCAACTGCTGATCGGGGTGGATGTGGAGGAGGGCGACGCCGAATATGCCAACCTGCTGCTGCGCCCCCTGGCGACCAACCTGGTCAGCCTGCAACTGGAAATGGAGCCGGCCGACGTCGGCGAAGACGACGACCACGTTCACGGTCCGGACTGCGGCCACCATCACTGAGGACGCCCGCCATGCTCGCCCTTGGCAAATTGCTTGAGCTGACCCTCACCGGCCATGAACCGGCCGAGAAGACCCAAGTGACGCCCAGGGGCGTGCGCCTTCGCTGGCTGGGGCAGGGAGCCCTGGAAGTGAGCCCCGGCGCCGCTGACGACTGCGGCCTGGACCTGTTGCTGTCTGCAGGTATTCACGGCAACGAGACCGCCCCGATCGAGTTGCTCGAACGTCTGCTGCATGGTGTTGCACGTGGAGACATCGTGCCTCGAGCGCGGGTGCTGTTCCTGTTCGGCAACCCGGCGGCCATCGTCAAAGGTGAGCGGTTCGTCGAACAGGACATCAACCGCCTGTTCAATGGCCGCCACGAGCAATCCAGCGGGCCGGAGGCGTTGCGCGCTGCCGAGCTCGAACAGTTCGCGCGGGTCTTTTTCAGCAAGCCTGGGCGTAGTCGCTTGCACTACGACCTGCACACGGCCATTCGAGGCTCCAGGATCGAGCAGTTCGCGCTGTATCCCTTCAAGCAAGGGCGCACACATTCCCGGCGTGAACTGGCCCGCCTGGCTGCGGCGGGCATGGAGGCGGTGCTGTTGCAGTGCAAGCCTTCGATCACGTTCAGTGCCTTTACCTACGAGCAGCTCGATGCCGAGGCCTTTACGCTTGAGCTCGGCAAGGCCCGCCCTTTTGGCCAGAACGACGCGGTGAATCTGGACAAGCTCGAAGCACGGCTAGTGCACATCCTTCAGGCCACCGAGCCCGATGACGACGGGTCGTTTGAGGGGTTGCAGTTGTTTCGCGTGGCGCGTGAGGTCATCAAGCACAGCGACGGTTTCCGCTTGCACCTGCCAGCAGACATCCAGAATTTCTCCCCGCTGGACAAAGGCTACCTGCTGGCCGATGACCTAGCCGGCGTGCGCTGGGTAATCGAAGAAGAGGGCGCGCGGATCATCTTCCCCAACCCCAAGGTGCGTAATGGCCTCAGGGCGGGAATCATCGTGGTGCCTGATGACGGTGAAAATCTGGCCTGAACCTTAGATGTCGGTACCCGGAGCCGGTAGCAGTACGCCCGGAGCCAAGGCTTCGTATGCGTCCTGCAGCAGCCTGGCAAGTGCAGTCAGGCCGTCCAAGCCCTTGGCTTGGTAAGGGTCGTACAGTACAGCGGTGTATTCACCGGGTAGCAAATCGGCGTATTTGGCTGGGATGACGCGGCTCAGGTCAAAGCCTGGTCCCTGTTGCGCCGGGCCTGCATGGCATTGCATGAGCACGATGTCGGGTACGTTGGCGTAGCCTTGACGGGCAGCGTCCAATGCCTTTTTCAAATCTGGGTAGCCCGACAGCAATGCGAGCTGCTCATACACCCGGTTCTGGAACTGCGGAGTGCCGTAGATGAAGAGGTGGTCGATGGCAGTGGTTTCGAAACGCGCATCATCGCTAGCATTGGCATCCACGCGCAGTGTGCCATCGGCGTTATCGGTCAACCCTGCTGGAATGTCCTCGCCGCTGAACAGCAAGTGCACACGCTGATCGGGTGTGGACCTGTTCAGTCTCAGCGACACCCCGTTCACTTCCAGATCCAGGCCGCACTCCTGGCTCAGGCTAACGTTCGCAGTATTGAGCCAGACCTGGATTTCATCGAGAGTGCCAACCTTCACATCGTCGTCGAAAGCCTCGATCAGCCTTCGTTGGATGTTGAACTTGTTAGCCGAATAGAGTTTGTACAGCTCGTAACCAAAATAGACACGAGACCCGAGACGTTCTTCGCCGTCTGTAGCATCGTAGGCTAACGCTTCGTCCATTTCCCCGAAGCTCAAACGCTCGCTTTTGTCGCCGCCGTCGATATTGAAGGTTTGGGTTACTGCAGTCATGGGCATGATCTCCTGTTCAAGAGCATTCAGGCTAAGCCTGCCGGCTTTGCTGGGTGCGGTAGTTATTTAGGCTCAGCCGAAGCTGTATTGAATGGGCCGGTGATCCACCGGAGTCTGTGTCCAATCCTGCCTACGGATAGGTCAGCCGGGCTGGCAAGCCAAGCTCGAAACGCAGCGCATTCTCATTGAAGGGGAAGGGGTTGCTGGTGTCTGGCGGTGTGGCCGGATCGTCATCGTAGTCGAAGCCTTGTGGCCCCGCCTCCAAACCAACGGCCTGCCGTTCCGGCTCGTCAGTGACGCTGCCGGTGACGAAATTCCAGACATGACAGAGCTCGTGATAGAGCATGACCAGTGAAGGCGTGTCAGGGCGTTGAGCCAGTGGGTTGTAGCCGATGCGGCAATTGAGTGCGCGCGCACCGCGTTTGCCGTTGCGAATCGTTGGGTCACCCTGGCCAGGGTCGAAGTCGGCATAGGCGTTGTCCAGGGCGTCTATGCTCGAGATGACCACCCGCGCATCCTTGGCCACCAGGTCTTGAAGCAATACCGAGGCGGCGGGGCTGGCCCGGAGCAGATTGAGTTGACGGTTCACCTTCTCGATGTAGTGCGCCTCGCCCTGCACCAGAAACGTCTTGAGGTAATCGGCGGGCAGAGTCGTCTGGGCAAGGTCATGAAGCACAGGCGCTGTGAAGCCGCCTTCAGGCGTGATAGCGCGTGCGTCACCGTACAAGCGGTCGTCCAGCATGCCGGTCGTGAGGCGGTTATGGCCGTCGAGTGCCTCGATCACGGCCCTGCCTTCGACAACCTTGACGGTATCTTCGCCTTCGCCTGCGTAGATGAAGGCATGGGCTGCGCCGCTGTGCACGGTGTCGTTGCCGGCACCGGCATCGATCTCCACTTGCTGCAGGCGCGTAGTTTCGATCAGGTCGTTGCCTGGGCCTGCATCGACCACCACTCGCCCGACGGCGGTGCTGGCAGCCGTGGCCACACCTTCCAATTGAATGATGTCGTCGCCATCGCCGGTTTCCACCACTACCTGGTTGGCGACCGCGGTGGCCACGTGTACACGGTCATCACCTGAGCCTGTGCGAACGTGAAGGATGTCGTCGCCCATCAGCGCCAGTTCGTAGCGCAAGCCGCTGCTGCGCAGCATCACGCCGCTGGCATGCGCTTCGACAGCCAGCGTGACACTGGGTCGCAGCGCCTGCACCCGCACGATTCGATCTTCACGCGCGATGATGAACGCCTGGTCCTGATAGGGCAGCACATGCTGCTCCACCAGGCCGGCGGGGGTATATACGACAAGATTGGCTTGAGGCATTGGCGGTATCCTTCTGGTTTCGAGGAAAGCACCTTAAGCCCCGGCCAGGGCGGCTCAGCGGTAACCGGCTACCGCATTTGCTTGATGACCCTCGGTGTTCAGGGCGCATGTTGGGTCTACCGTTGGCAGACAGCGGTTTCAGGAGTTGCCAGCCAGGAAGCCAGGGATTTAGCATCAGGCGTGATGAATGATTGATGCGTTTGACGCTGCCAATAGCCGATTCGGCCATTTCAATAGCACAAACTCACTGCACCAAGCCTGCAGGCCCGATATAATGCGGCCCTTTGCCGTCGTTTCGTCGACGCTTTGCCCTGATGGGCCGCCGTTTCCGTGGAAGATCCTATGAAAAGCGCAGAAATCCGTGAAGCCTTCCTTCGCTTCTTCGAAGAACAGGGGCATACCCGAGTCGCGTCCAGTTCGCTGATTCCGAACAACGACCCGACCCTGTTGTTCACCAATGCCGGCATGAACCAGTTCAAGGACTGTTTCCTCGGAGCGGAGAAGCGCGCCTATACCCGTGCTGTCAGCAGCCAGAAGTGCGTGCGCGCCGGTGGCAAGCACAACGACCTGGAAAACGTCGGTTACACCGCACGTCACCATACCTTCTTCGAAATGCTGGGCAACTTCAGCTTTGGTGATTACTTCAAGCGCGACGCCATCACCTTCGCCTGGACTTTCCTCACGTCGGAGAAGTGGCTGAACCTGCCCAAGGACAAGCTCTGGGTCACGGTCTATGCCACCGACGACGAAGCCTACGACATCTGGACCAAGGAAGTGGGTGTGCCCGCCGAGCGCATGGTCCGCATCGGCGACAACAAGGGCGCGCCCTATGCGTCGGACAACTTCTGGACCATGGGCGACACCGGTCCATGCGGTCCGTGCACCGAAATCTTCTATGACCACGGTGCAGACATCTGGGGCGGCCCGCCCGGCTCGCCTGAAGAAGACGGCGACCGTTACATCGAGATCTGGAACAACGTGTTCATGCAGTTCAACCGTACAGCCGACGGCGTGCTGCACCCGCTGCCGGCGCCGTCGGTCGATACCGGCATGGGCCTGGAGCGCATCAGCGCCGTGCTGCAGCACGTGCATTCGAACTACGAGATCGACCTGTTCCAGAACCTGCTGTCAGCGGCTGCCACGGCCATCGGTTGCAGCAACGAGGGGCAGGCCTCACTGAAAGTGGTGGCCGACCACATCCGTTCCTGCGGCTTCCTGATTGCCGACGGCGTGCTGCCTTCGAACGAAGGCCGTGGCTATGTGCTGCGCCGCATCATTCGTCGTGCTTGCCGTCACGGCAACAAGCTGGGCGCCAAGGGCAGCTTCTTCTACCAGATCGTCGCCGCGCTGGTTGCCGAAATGGGTGAAGCGTTCCCGGAGCTGGGCAGCCAACAGGCGCATATCGAGCGTGTGCTTAAAGCCGAAGAAGAACAGTTCGCCAAGACCCTTGAGCAGGGCCTGCGCATTCTCGAGCAGGACCTGGCCCAGTTGCAGGGCGACGCGGTGCCGGGCGATGTGGTGTTCAAGCTTTACGACACCTACGGCTTCCCGATGGACCTGACTGCCGATATCGCCCGTGAGCGCGAGCTCACCATCGACGAGGCCGGTTTCGAACGTGAAATGGAGGCCCAGCGCGAGCGTGCACGCTCTGCCAGCGCGTTTGGCATGGACTACAACAGCCTGGTCAAGGTCGACAGTGCGACCGAGTTCCTGGGCTACGAGGCCACCGAAGCCTCGGCCAGGATCATTGCGCTGTATCACGATGGCCAGTCGGTTGACCAACTGGGCGAGGGCCAGGAAGGCGTGATCGTGCTAGATCGCACGCCTTTCTACGCCGAGTCCGGTGGCCAGGTGGGCGACTCCGGTTACATCCAGGCAGGCTCGGCGCGCTTCGACGTGCGCGACACCACCAAGACCGGTGGCGCCTTCTTGCATCACGGCGTGGTCGCCACCGGTGCGCTGGTCGTAGGCTCTCCGGTGCAAACCATGGTCGACGCGGATGTGCAGCACGCCACCGCCCTGAACCACTCGGCTACCCACCTGTTGCATGAAGCCTTGCGCCAGGTGCTGGGCGAGCATGTGCAGCAGAAAGGCTCGCTGGTGGACAGCCAGCGCCTGCGCTTTGACTTCAGCCACTTCGAAGCGGTGAAGCCTGAGCAGATCAAGGCGCTGGAAGACATCGTCAACCGCGAAGTACGCCGCAACACGCCTGTGCAAACCGAGCTGACCGACATCGAGACGGCCAAAGCCAAGGGTGCCATGGCCCTGTTCGGCGAGAAGTATGGCGATACGGTGCGCGTGCTGACCATGGGCGGCGACTTTTCGGTAGAGCTGTGCGGTGGCATTCATGCCAAGCGCACAGGCGACATCAGTGTCTTCAAGATCATCAGCGAAGGCGGCGTGGCGTCGGGCGTGCGTCGTATCGAGGCCGTGACCGGTGCTGCTGCGCTGGCTTACTTGAACGCTGCCGAGGAGCAGGTCAAGGAAGCGGCGCAACTGGTGAAGGGTAACCGCGACAACCTGATCGACAAGCTGTCGGCTGTGCTTGAGCGCAACCGCCAGCTGGAAAAGCAGCTCGAGCAGCTGCAGGCCAAGGCCGCCAGCGCCGCCGGGGATGATCTCTCCAACGCGGCTGTGGCGGTCAAGGGTGCCAAGGTGCTCGCCGCCCGTGTAGACGGGCAGGATGGCAAGGCCTTGCTCGCCCTGGTCGATCAGCTTAAGAACAAGCTCGGCCATGCAGTGATCCTGCTGGGCAGCGAGCATGAGGGCAAGGTCGTGCTGGTGGCCGGCGTGACCAAAGACCTCTCCAGCCAACTCAAGGCTGGCGATCTGATGAAGCAAGCCGCTGCGGCAGTGGGTGGCAAGGGCGGCGGGCGTCCGGACATGGCACAGGGTGGCGGCGTCGACGTCGCGGCCCTGGACCAGGCCCTGGCGCTGGCCGTGCCGTTCGCAGAGCAGGGACTTTGAGATGAAGGGCAGGGCGGCTTGAGCGCGAACTGCGCTCCTGGCCCCGCTGGGGTGAGTCGTCCTGTCCTTCAGGTTGGATTGTTTTTTGGGGCCCTGTATGGGCTGAGGCACCATTGAAATGGCGTTGATCGTACAGAAATTTGGCGGCACCTCTGTCGGTTCCATCGAGCGGATCGAGCAGGTAGCCGACAAGGTCAAGAAGCACCGTGAGGCAGGCGACGACCTGGTGGTCGTGCTCTCTGCCATGAGCGGCGAAACCAACAGACTGATCGACCTGGCCAAGCAGATCAGCGAGCATCCGGTTCCGCGCGAGCTGGATGTGATCGTGTCCACGGGCGAGCAAGTCACCATCGCGCTGTTGGCCATGGCATTGACCAAGCGCGGTGTGCCTGCCGTGTCGTACACCGGCAATCAGGTACGCATCCTTACCGACAGTGCCCATAACAAGGCGCGCATCCTGCAGATCGACGACCAGAAAATCCGCGCTGATCTCAAGGCCGGGCGTGTGGTCGTGGTGGCGGGCTTCCAGGGTGTGGATGAGCACGGCAACATCACCACACTCGGCCGGGGTGGTTCCGACACCACAGGTGTCGCCCTGGCCGCTGCGCTCAAGGCGCAGGAATGCCAGATCTACACCGATGTCGATGGCGTCTACACCACCGACCCTCGCGTAGTGCCGCTGGCACGACGCCTGGAGAAGATCACCTTCGAAGAGATGCTGGAAATGGCCAGCCTCGGTTCCAAGGTGCTGCAGATTCGCTCGGTGGAATTCGCCGGCAAGTACAACGTCCCGCTGCGCGTGCTGCACAGCTTCAAGGAGGGTCCGGGTACCCTCATTACCATCGATGAAGAGGAATCCATGGAACAGCCGATCATTTCCGGTATCGCCTTCAACCGTGATGAAGCCAAGCTGACCATCCGCGGCGTACCGGACAATCCGGGCGTGGCGTTCAAGATTCTCGGCCCGATCAGTGCATCGAACATCGAAGTGGACATGATCGTGCAGAACGTGGCCCACGATAACACCACCGATTTCACCTTCACCGTACAGCACAATGAGTACGAGAAGGCTCAGAGCGTGCTGCAGAATACCGCGCGCGAAATCGGTGCCCGTGAAGTGATCGGTGATACCAAGATCGCCAAGGTTTCCATCGTCGGCGTCGGCATGCGTTCGCACGCGGGCGTTGCAAGCCGCATGTTCGAAGCGCTGGCCAAGGAGAGCATCAACATCCAGATGATCTCCACCTCCGAGATCAAGGTGTCGGTGGTGATCGAGGAGAAGTACCTGGAACTGGCGGTGCGCGCCCTGCACACCGCCTTCGAGCTTGACGCCCCGGCTCGACAGAGCGAGTAAGGCCTTGCCTGGAAGGGCGCGGCTTGCCGCGCCCTTCGCGTTTCTGCTCGTTGCGCAGGCCCCGTCCAGGTCCGCGTATGAAGCACAGCAGCCTGTGTCGATGTCCACGACCGGGCTGAAACCCAAAAGACTGTTACCCCTGAATGTTTTGCGTAAGGAGAAAGCTATGTTGATTCTGACTCGTCGCTGTGCGGAGAGCCTGATCATT